>CAMLEQ010000170.1 GCA_946479015.1 uncultured Gemmatimonadota bacterium
GTGCGCGCGCCGGGCACCTTGAGCATCTCGGCCGCGATCGGGTAGGTGACCTGGTCCTCCACGATCCGCGGCGCCTGCTCGTTGTAGTCGGTCTGGACGATCACCTGCACGTCCGAGAGGTCGGGGAGCGCCTCGAGTGGCGTCGTCCGCGCCGCCCACACCCCGGCGCCGATGACGGCGACGGCGAGCAGCACCACCAGCAGGGGGTTTCGCACCGACCAGTCGATGATGCGCTTCGGCATGATGCTACCTCTCGTGGCCAGTGTGCGTGGTCGCGGGCGCCGGCTTCGCGGTGCGCTCGTCCACGGGCTTCGTCAGATCCATCCCTGGCATGCTCCCCATCCCGCCCATGAGCGTGCCGAGGTTGGACTCCGCGTCGACGAGGAAAGTCGCCGAGGCAACCACCGAGTCGGTCACGGCGAGCCCCCGCACGATCTCCGTACGCTCGTCGGTCTGCGCGCCCACCTGCACCAGGTGCGGCTCGAGCATGCCATCGGGACGCTTGACGAACACGATGGACCGCTCCCCGGTGGACAGGACGGCCGTCCGCGGCACGGTCAGCGCGCCGGCGTGCTCGGCGCCGTGGAACCGGAAGGTGGCGAACATCCCCGGCTTGAGCCGGAGCCCCGGGTTGGCGAGCGCCACGCGCACGCGCGCGGTTCGCGTGTCGGGGTTCACGGTCGGATAGACGTAAGCGATCCGCCCCCGCCACTGCTCCCCCGGGTACGCCTCGAACGTCGCCGTGACAGCAAGCCCGAGCCGCACGGCGCGGAGGTCCTGCTCGTAGACCTCGCCCTCGACCCACACGGTGCTCAGGTCCGCCACCTTGTAGAGCGCCTCGCCGCTCGTGATGCGCTGCCCGGCGAGCACGTTCTTCTCGACGACGAGCCCGTGGACCGGCGACCGCAGCGTCAGCGCGCGCTCGACCCGGCCCGTTCGCTCGATGCGCGCGATCTCGTCGGCCGGTACGTCCCAGTAGGCGAGTCGGCGGCGCGCGGAGGCGAGGAGCTCGTCCGCGTTGCGGCGGGCCTCCGCCGATCCGCCGGCCACATCACTCGTCAGGCGCCTCGCGAGGAGCAGCTCCTCCTCCGCGGAGACGAGCATCGGCGAGTAGACACTGAACAGCGGGTCCCCGGCGCGCACCGGCTGGCCAGTGAAGCCGACGTACAGCCGCTCCACCCACCCGTCGATCTTCGGCGACACGGTCGTCAACCGGGTCTCGTCGTAGGTGACCTGGCCGACGGTGCGGATCTCGCGCGCCAGCGCGCCCACCGCCACCGGGGCGTACGTCACGCCGATCCGCTCGGCCTGCGCGCTGGTGAGCATCACCGGCCGTGCGGCAGCGGAGCCGGACGCCGCCGGCGCCGCGTGGGCGTGCGCGCCGCCGCCCGCAGGCACCGTTCCGGCTGGCTCGCGGGTGGCGAGCCAGGCGACGAGGGCCGTGCCGGCCAGCGCCGCAGCGCCCGCGCCGCCGAACGCGAGGCGTCGGCGGCCGCGCACGGTGCCGAACGGAGAAGATTCCGCGTCCCGCGTGGGAGGCGTCGGCGGCGTCGGATCGACCGCTGACGCCGCCGCCGAGGTCGATGTCGGGGAGGTAGGGGTCGTATCGGGGTTCATCATGGCGTCCCTCCGGTGCTGCCGCCGTTGGTGGCGGTTGCCACCCGAGCCACGGCATCGGCGTCGAGGAGCGGCCGGCCGACGAGCATCTCGAGCTCCGACCACGCGGTGCCCTCATCGGCTTCGAGCGCGGCCAGTTCCTGCCAGTAGCGGTTCACGGTCATGCGGTCGTCGAGCAGCGTCATGAAGTCCACGCCGCCCACGCGGTACTCGCTCATCGCCGATGCGACCGTCGCCTCCGCCTGGGGGAGCACGGTGTGGCGGTAGAGCGTCTGGAGCCTGCGCGCCCGCTGGAGGTCGGCGTACGCGGTGGCGATCCGTCCGCGCGTGTCCGCGCGCATCGCCGCCAGGTCGGCGGCGGCCATCTGGCGCATCGCCGCGGCCTCCTCACGCATGCGGAGCTGCCGCGACCGCGCGAAGATCGGGAGCGACGCGCCGATCATGAGGCTTCCCATGCGCTCGGTGCCCATGTCCCCCCCGCGCTGCCCGTACTGGAGTCCGACGGCGAGGTCGGGCCAGATCTCGCGCCGGGCGAGCCGCTCCCCGGCGCTCGCCGCATCCAGCTCCCGCGCCGCCGCTCGCACCATCGGCCGCTCCGCGGCGCCGAGCGCGACGAGCGAGTCGAGCGTCGGCGTGCGCGCCGGGAACACGGGCAGCCGGGGTGACGGCACCGCGGCGTCCGCGTCCCGATCGAGGAGCGCGTTCAGCGTCGCCGCCGACGTCTCGCGCATCGCCCGCATGCGGAGCGTGTCCTCCGTCATCCGCGCGATCTCCACCTGCGCGCGCAGGACATCCGCCTGGCGCCCCTCGCCCACGCGGTACATCGCCTGCGCGGTCCCCTCGATGTCGCGAAGCAGGCGGAGCGTCTCCCTGGCGACGGCGAGTGAGCGGTCGGCGCGATACAGGTCGTAGAACGCCACCGCGCCCTGCGCGCGAACCTCCCAGCCGGCATCGTCGGCGCGCTCGCGCGCCGCGCCGGCGCGCGCCGCCGCGGCGCGAGAGGCGAGGCCGAGCTGCCCCGCTACCGGCAGCATCTGCATGAGCGAGAGCTGCGTCATCCCGGTCACCGGCATCGGCCGGAGTCCGGGGAGCGAGTAGTTCATGAACCCGAGCTGGAGCTGCGGGTCGGGCGGGCGCCCCGCGGATGCGACGCGGGCATCGGCCGCGCGCGCGAGCGCATCGGCCGCGGCGATGCGCGGGCTCGTGCGGGCGAGCTCACGGTACACGGCGCCGAGCACCAGCGGGGCGGGCGTATCGGATGCCGCGGTGACGGCCGATGCGGTCGTCTCCGGCGTGACAGGGAACTGCGCGGCGAGGGGAGCGAGGGCCGAGCCGCCGAGCGCAGCGACCGTTGCGCCAGCGGCGCGGAGCGCACGGCGAGTGCGTCGCGTATGGTCGAACATGTGGAACGAGCCTCCGGTGTGCACGCGACGCCGAGGACGCCGAGTGCGTGACGGCCTCGCTCACGTCACCGGACGGACGCCGGTGCGGAGCGACTCACGAATGCGTGAGGGAGGTCAGCCGCGCGGAGGGGGCGGCTCGGGACGGGTCGAGACGGAGTGCGGGATCGTCGCCGCGTCGAATCGCGCGACGGCGCCGGCGACGGCGGGGATCACCACCGGTGTGATCGCCGAAAGCACCGGGTTGCACGCGCTCATCATCTGGCAGGCGGCGGAGCCCGATGTCATCGGGCAGCCGCGATACGGCCCGCCGGAGTCGCACGGGCGCGACGTCCTGCCGGATCCGATGTCGCGCGCCGTGCTCGCTGGTGTCGCCGGTCCGTGCGCAGCCGGGGCGGCCTTCGCTCGGCCAGTCGTGCCGTGCCATGCGCGCCCCGCGGCCGGGTGGCCGCCCTCCGTGCCGCACGGCAGTCCGCTCCCGTCGATCAGGACGGGACCGAGCAGGAGCAGCACGAGAACGGCGGCGAAGCGGCGCAGACGATGCACGGGATGTGAGACGTAGTCAGCGTGGCCCCGGAACGCTCGCGGGCCCGGCGATGTCGACGGGAGGTCGACGACACGACCCATTCTAGCACAGTGCCATCGCTGGCCAATCGGGTGACGCCGCACACCTCGTCAGGGATGCGCCCACTCGTGGCGACGTGGATGGCGATGCAGCGACTCGCGGCGCGGAGATTCACCGCGCCGATCGCGCCGCGAGCCGCAGGTGCAGCGCGGCGTACGCCCGCCAGGGGCGCCACCGCTCCGCCCGGGTGCGCATTGCCTCGGCGCTCGTGACGCCTGCCGCGCGCCACAGCGACGCGTCCGCGGCCGGGAAAGCATCCGGCCAGTCGAGCGCGCGCCGCACGATCGCGGTCGCCGTCCGTTGGCCGATGCCGGGGATGCCCGCGAGCGCTCGGCGCGTCGCGAGCACGTTGCTCCCCGCCTCCAGTCGCAGGCTCCCCGCGAGTACGCCCTCGGCGACGGCCACGAGCGCCACGCCCCGACTGCGCAGTACACCGAGACTCACCAGGGCATCCGCGCCGGCATCCACGATGCGTGCGGCGGGAGGAGCTTCCCCCGGGCGGATGGGACGCCGACGTCCTCCACGACGAGCCATCCGCGATGCCCGTCGAGCTCGAGCGTCCGCGCGTAGCGCCGGCCCTCGACCGTGTCCACACCCGCGATCGCGTCGCGTCGCAGCTCGTCCAGCAGCACGTCCCACGCGAATGGCGCGCGATAGGCGAGCGTGAGCCGCAGCGGCGCATCGGCCAGCGACGCGCTCGGGCCACTCGACGATGGCGCTCGCCCGCCGCGCGCCGCGCGGCGCACCGCGCTCGGTGCCGTGCGATACTGCGTGCGGAAGGCGTCGTTGAACCGGCGCAGGCTCTGGAAGCCGCTCGCGTAGGCCACCTGCGTCACCGGAAGCGTCGTGTCGGCCAGCAACTGCTTGGCGAGCAGGAGGCGATGCGTCTGCGCGAGCTCGAGCGGCGAGACGCCGATCTCGCGGTCGAGCGCGCGCCGCAGGTGGCGCTCGCTCACGCCGAGCTCCCGCGCGAACGCGGCGACGCTCCGCCCGTTGAGCGCCCCGGCCGCGATGCGTCGGGCCGCGGCCTGCGCGAGCCGCGACATCGCGTCCACCACCGCGCGCCCCGGCGCGAGCTCCGGTCGGCAGCGCAGGCAGGGACGGAACCCGGCGCGCTCCGCCGCGGCCGCCGAGCGAAAGAAGCGGCGCCGCTCCGGGTCGGAGACGCGCGCCGGGCACACCGGCCGGCAGTAGATCCGCGTCGACGTGATGCCGACGAAGAACAGCCCGTCGAAGCGCGGGTCGCGCGCGTCGAGCGCGCGAGCGTAGACGGTGCTCGCGTCGATGATGGTGCCGTCGGCGAGCAATGGCCACCAGTAGTTCATGGGGCGAAGATGCATTGCGCAATGTCGTACGGCTGGCCGGATTCGGCCACCGAATCCCCTGCGAGCCGCGATTCCACGTCCGGATTCGGCACGCGGCGCGTCGTGCCCGTTCCTACGTTGGCCGAAGCCGCTCCGGCGCTCCGCCGAGCGGACTCACGTCCCCTCATTCCGGAGGAAGAGCACATGCCATCGAAGGAGCAGTTCGTCGGTCGCGTCGCGCCGGCTGGGCGGAGACGCCGGTGCACGACCCGACGTGCAATGCGCCGCAGGTGCTCCAGTTCCGCGCCGCGGTCTGGGATGCGAGCCGTGGCACGATGCGCCAGCTCCGCCCCCTTCCCGGTGACTCGACCTCGGCGGCGACCGCCATCAACGATAGCGGCGAGGCGGTCGGGATCTCCGGCGCCTGCGATGTGGCCGTCGGCGAGTTCAGCGCGAATCACGCCGTGCGCTGGGACGCGAACGGCGATCCGACGCCGCTGCCCACCCTCGGTGGCGAGGCCTGGCACACGCCCATGGACATCAACGAGCGCGGGGACGTCGTCGGCTTCTCCAACCCGCCCGGCATCACCGGCGGCGACTTCCTCCCGCACGCGTTCTTCTGGACGCCGCGGGAGCCGTCGCGCATCACCGACGTCGGGGTGCTCTCGGGCGACGAGTACAGCGAGGCCCTCGGCGTCAACGATCGCGATCAGGTGGTCGGCGTCTCGTGCGGCGCGAGGTGCCGCGGCGTCCTGTACGAGGACGGCGTGCTGCACGACCTGAACGCGCTGGTCTCGCCGAGCGACAGCGTCGTCATCCTGTCCGCGCGTCACATCGACGACGCAGGGGTGATCACCGGACACGCGCGGGACCTGCGTACGGGCGCGGTCGTGCCATTCGTGGCCACGCCACAGGACGCGCGCTGAGCGGAGCGGTTCCCAGCTGGCGAGCGCGGGGTCAGCGCACCGGTCCGTGCGCTGGCGCCGCGCTCGCGCGGTGGGGGCGGAAGATGATGTCGAACACCGGCGCCCGCCTCGCTCCGCCGTCGGCGGAGCGCTCCGCCTTCTCCCGCACGGTCGCGCCCGCGCGCCACCACGCGCCACCTCACCGCTCCAGAAGCACACGGCACCAACCTTGTGGTATTCGCGCGCTCCCCGACTGGGCGCGTGAAGAATCGAGGACGCGGAGCAGCTCGATCGAGCGTTACACGTCCGATTCGGAGTTCGAGCATGGCCGAGATCGAGCAGTTCGACCTGATCGTGCTGGGCGGCGGCCCCGGCGGCTACGTAGCGGCCATCCGTGCGGCGCAGCTCGGGATGAAGGTCGCGTGCGTGGAGAAGGAGAACGCACTGGGCGGGGCCTGCCTGCGGGTGGGCTGCATCCCATCGAAGGCGTTGCTCGACTCCTCGGAGCTGTACGTCCAGATTCGCCACGAGGCCGGCAAGCACGGCCTCGACGTGGGCGACGTGAAGGTGGACGTCGCGCGCATGTTGAAGCGGAAGGACGATGTGGTGGCGGGTCTGACGAAGGGGCTCGCGAGCCTCTTCAAGAAGAACCGGGTCACGTGGGCGCGCGGCTTCGGCCGGCTGTCGAGCACTGGCCGCGTAGAGGTGGACGGGAGCGAGGAGAGGCGGACGCTGGAGGCGAAGAACATCATCCTCGCCACCGGCTCCCTCCCTGCCGAGCTCCCATTCCTAAGGTTCGACAACGAGAGGATCATCGACTCCACTGGCGCCCTCTCCATTCCGCGGGTGCCCGAGCATCTGGTGGTAGTGGGAGGCGGGGTGGTCGCATTGGAGCTGGGGAGCGTCTGGCTGCGTCTCGGCGCGAAGGTCACCATCCTGGAGGCGATGCCCACCATCCTCCCCGGGATGGACGGCGAGACGGTGAGACAGGCCGACCGCATCTTCCGGAGACAGGGTTTCGACATCCGCGCGGGCACGCGCGTGACGGGCGCGGAGCTGAAGGGCGACAAGGTGATCGTCGCCATGGAGGGCGCCGAGCCGGTCGAGGCAGACTACGTCCTCGTCGCCGTCGGGCGGCGGGCCTGCACGCGGGGGATGGGCTTCGAGGAGAACGGGATCCCGACGGAGCGTGGCGTCATCACGGTGGACGGGCGCTACCACACGGGCGTGGCGAACATCTACGCAATCGGCGACGCCATTGGCGGGCGCATGCTCGCCCACAAAGCCGAGGAGGAGGGGATCGCCGCGGTGGAATTCATCGCCGGAAAGCACGGCCACGTGAACTACGATGCGATCGCGAACATTGTCTACACCTGGCCGGAGATCGCGTCGGTGGGCGCCTCCGAGGAGGAGCTGAGGGAGAGGGGTGTTGCCTACAAGGTCGGGAAATTCCCGTGGCTCGCCAACGGGCGAGCGAGAGCAATGGGAGAATCGGACGGTTTCGTGAAGGTGCTCGCCGACGCGCGGACCGACCGCCTGCTCGGGCTGCACATCCTCGGTCCGCGCGCCTCGGACCTGATCGCCGAGGCCGCGTTGGCGATAGAGCTCGAGAGCTCGGCCGAGGACATCGCACGTACCGTACACGCGCACCCGTCGCTCCCCGAGGCGGTGAAGGAGGCGGCGCTCGCCGTGGACGGGCGCGCCATTCACATCTAGCTCGCGAAACCTCCTCAGCTTCCAGACGGACGAACGCGGATGACCGTCTTCCCCTTGCGTCGCTTGTTCGGGCTGAAGGCGGCGACGGCGTCGTCGAGAGCCGAGACGTTGCCGATGTTCGTCCGCAGTCG
>CAMLEQ010000171.1 GCA_946479015.1 uncultured Gemmatimonadota bacterium
CTCTCACCCCCCACCCCCCACCCCCCCCCCCGCCGCCCCCCCCCCCCCGCGGGGGGCCCCCCCCCCCCCCCCCCCCCCCCGCCGGTGCCTCGCTCACATGGTCACCGAGCGCGAGGTGGTGTAGGTCTTCCCGTCCGAGCCCACCACGACCAGCTTCACCGTCCGCGTCCCGTGCGACGCGTAGTCGTGCAGTGGATTCAGCGTCCCGGCCTGATAGCCGTCGCCGAAGTACCAGCTGTACGCCACCGCCGACACGGGGACGCTGAACTTGGAGCCGTCGAAGGCGCAGCCGTAGCCCTGGCAGCTGTACGCGAAGGTGGAGCTGGTCGTGCTGGAGGTGCTGGTGCTGGAGCTCCCCACCGTGATCGTCTTCGACGTGGTGCTCACCTTCCCGCTCCCGTCCACGGTCACGAGCTTCACCGTGTACGTGCCGGCGGAGGGGTAGTCGTGCCCCGGCGACACCGTGCCCGCCTGGTAGCCGTCACCGAAGTACCAGCTGAACACCTTGGCGCCCGCGGTCTGCAGCGCGCTGCCATCGAAGTGGCAGCCGAGGCCGGAGCACGACACCGAGAACCCCGAGGTGGACGACGAGCTGCTGCTGGACGTCGAGCTGCTCCCGGTGGTCACGCTCTTCGTGACGGAGCTGGTGAGCCCCTTCTTGTCCACCACCACGAGCTTCACCGAGTACGTGCCGGCGCTGGGGAAGTCGTGCGCCGGGCGCTCGACCCCGGCCTGGAGCCCGTCGCCGAAGTACCAGCTGTAGGCGAGGATCCCGTTGGGGGCGGTGGAGCCGCTCGCGTCGAAGGAGCAGGACGTGCTTTGACACGAGAACGTGTACGACGCCGTGGGCCCGCCGGAGGTCGTGGAGGGCGAGGTCGTCGGCGTGCTCGAGTTCAGGAAGCCGGAGTACACGAGCAGGTTGGGCGAGCCCGAGGTGTTCGTCAGGCGCCCGGAGGTGGCGTTCGACACGATCGCCTGCTGCACCTGCGACGGCGACGCCGAGGGGTGCTGCTGCAGGTAGAGCGCGGCCACCCCCGCCACGAACGGCGCGGCCATGGACGTGCCGTTCATGTACGACGTGGAGACGTCGGAGAAGTAGTCGGCGCCGTTGATGTACACGCCCGGCGCGAACACGTCCACGCAGCTCCCGTAGTTCGACCACGACGGCCGCGCATCGTTGCGGTCGGTCGCTCCCACGGTGATCACCGAGGAGACCCGCTGCGGCGACATGCCGCACGCATCGGCGCCGCTGTTCCCCGCCGCCACGGTGTACGTGACGCCGGAGTTCACCGACTTCTTCACCGTGGAGTCGAGCAGCGGCGAGATCCCCGCGCCGAGGCTCATGTTGGCCACCGCCGGGCTGTGGTGGTGCGCGGTGACCCAGTCGATCCCGGCGATGATGCTGGAGAGCGCGGCGCTCCCGTCGCAGCCGAGGACGCGCACGGAGTAGATCGTGGCCCCCTTCGCCACGCCGTACTTGCTCCCCGCCGCCGTGCCGGCGACGTGCGTGCCGTGGCCGTTGCAGTCGTTGCCGCTGCCGCCGAAGGCATCGTAGCCGAGGTGGGCGCGACCGCCGAACTCGGTGTGCGTGAAGCGCACGCCGGTGTCCAGGATGTAGATGCTCACGCCGGAGCCCGTGCCGCTGTACGTGTACGTGCCGCTCAGCGGCAGGTCGCGCTCATCGATGCGGTCGATCCCCCAGTCCGCACCCGACTCGGTGGTGGACTGCGCATGCACGATGAGGTCGGGCTCGATCCGGTCCACTGCGGGGTCCTGCCGAAGCTGCTCGATCTGCGACGCCGTGAGCCGGGCCGCGAATCCCTTCATCGCGTACCGGTAGGTGTGCTCGATGGCATCGCGGCGGTTCCACATCAGCCGCCCCGCCGCCTCTGCGGGATCGGCGACGTCGCGCTTGAGGACCACGATGTAGTGGTCGGGGCGCGCTTCCACCTGGCCGTTGGCGCCGGCGGTGGGAGAGTCCTGAGCGGGGAGCTGCGTCTGGGGGCCCGTGGCATCTCGACAACCGGCGAGTGCGAGCGCACCCAGGGCGAGAGCGAGGAGGCGTTTCATCGTGGGACTCCGGTGTTGGCTGGTCCGCGCGACGGCTCGACTGGCATGGCGCGTGGTGCGCGCTGTAGCCTCGTAGCTTTGCGTCACCGCCTTTCGACGGCTTTGCCCTCGTCGCTAGCCTCTCGGCGTAGCAACCGTGCGATTGGGTTGTGTGAGGGTGAGTTCCGGTGCGGCGAGAACTGGTGGGTTGATGGTACGCACGATTTCCTGGGAGGCTGACCAGTACGGCACTTCCCGCCGATACACGGTGCATCCCTGCTGCGACAACGCGCCTAGAATACGATCGACAGATAGGGCACGATACAGGGAAAACGGGAAGTTTCACCGTTTGACTGTATGGTCAGTCAGGGATACCCTGCCCCGACCCACGCACCTGGACGGGGCGGGAGAACCAGACCACGGCGCCCCGCCTCGCCCTTCCGGCGATCGTCACTCCTAACTAGCCGGGCCCAGCCTCGATGTCAACTCCCTGCGCGAACCCGCTGCCCGCCGCGGGGTATCATCCCCGGGTGCCTCGCGCCCACGGACTGGACCCTGATGACACGGACACGGAGAGATCGGACGGATGAGTGACGAACGGAAGGCCGGATCGCCGGCCATCGACTTCGCCGCCGCGGGCGGCGTCGATCGCGCGCGCCTCGAGCGCAGCCTCGGACTCCACGGCGAGCGCGTGGGCCACGGTCGCTACCGCTTCACCGGCGGGAGCGAGCCGCACTGGGTCGACCTCTACACCGCGGCGTTCCCGCGCTGCGACTGCGCCGACCATCTCTGGCGCGACGCGCTCTGCAAGCACATCCTCGCCGCCCTCATCCGCGAGGGAAACGAGCGCGTGATCGGGGAGGTCGGACGGTTGGTGGCAGGATTGAGAGTGGCGTGAGGGGCGTGGGACCTGGTCGCTAGAACACCGAACAACGCGTGTCGCGTGTAGGGAACTGACGGGATGAGGAGATGGGTAGAGCGCGTGTAGGGTCGTGTGTAGGTGGACTCTCTCCACACAACCGAGCCTACACGCGCTCTACCTCGCCCCTCTTTCCGTCAGTTCCCCACACGCCACACGCGTTTCATGGTGTTCTACCCACCAGGTCCTACGCTCGTCTCTCCCTACCGATGCTCCGACACCCCTACCTGCCTGCAGTACTCCAGCACCGGACACGTCGAGCACTTCGGCCGCACTCCCGTGCAGATGTGCTTGCCGAACGGGACGAGCAGGCGGTTGATCTCCACCCAGTAGCGCTTCGGCAGCTTCTCCATCAGCGCGCGCCGCGTCCCCTCCGGCGTGGATGCGTGCACGTAGCCCCAGCGGTTCGTCACCCGATGCACGTGCACGTCAACGCCGATCTCCGATGCGCCGCACGCGATGCCCAGCGCGAGGCTCGCGCACTTGGGCCCCACGCCGCGCAGCGACGTGAGCGCCTCGAAGTCGCACGGCAGCGCCCCCCCGTGCTCATCGCGGGCCCGCTCGGCGATCGCGCGGATCTGACGCGCCTTCCCCTCGTGGAAGGTCGCGGGGTGGATGAGCGCATCGATGCGCCGCTCCGACAGTCGCGCCACCGCCGCCGGCGTTCGCGCGACGGCGAACAGCCGCCGCGCCGCCTCGAGCATCACCTCGTCGCGCGTGCGGATGGAGATCACGCACGCCACGATCTGCTCGAACACCGAGCGGTATCCTTCGTCGGCGAGCGCGAACATCGCCGCGTCCGCGAACCCGCGCACCGCCTCGCGCACGCGCCGCAGCACGACGTCGATGTCGAAGGGGCGCTTGGGCGTCATGGCGCGGCGCCTCCGCCGCTCACTCCGTGGTGGCGCCCCCCGGTGCGGCGCCGCGCGCGATCACGACGGTCTTCGCGTTGACGAACTCGCGGATCCCCAGATCGCTCAGCTCGCGGCCGTAGCCGGAGCGCTTCACGCCGCCGAACGGGAGACGCGGATCGGAGGCGACCATCCCGTTGATGAAGAGCTGCCCCGCGACGATGTCGGCGATGAGCCGCCGGCATTCGTCGTCGTCCGTGGTCCACGCCGCGGCGCCGAGCCCGAAGGGCGTGTCGTTCGCGATGCGGATCGCATCGTCGACATCGCGCGCGCGGAAGAGCGAGGCCACGGGGCCGAACAGCTCGTCGCGCTGCGCGGGCGATCCGTCCGGGATGTCGGCCAGCACGGTGGGCGCGTAGAAGTTGCCCGGACGGTCGAGCCGGCGACCGCCCGTGAGCACCCGCGCGCCCATCTCCACCGTGCGCCGCACCTGCGCCTCGAGCGTCTCGAGGATGTCCGGCGTGGCGAGCGGCCCGATCTCGGTGCGCTCGTCGAGCGGATCGCCGACCACCAGCGCCTCCATCGCCGCCGTGAAGCGGCGCGCGAACTCGTCCGCGATCCGCTCGTGCACGATGAAGCGCTTGGCGGCGATGCACGACTCGCCGTTGTTGATCGTGCGCGCCTTCACCGCCGTGCGCACGGCGCTCTCGAGATCGGCGCTGGGCATGACGATGAACGGGTCGCTGCCGCCGAGCTCGAGCACCGTCTTCTTGATCGCCCGTCCGGCCGCCGCGCCCACCTCGCTCCCCGCGTGCTCGCTCCCCGTGAGCGTGACCGCCTCCACCCGCGGATCGGCGATCACGCCGGCCACGCGCCGCGAGCCGATGAGCAGCGTCTGGAACTCGTCGCCGTCGAAGCCGGCGCGGCGGAGCACGTCCTCGATCGCCAGCGCGCACTGCGGCACGTTCGACGCGTGCTTGAGCAGCCCCACGTTCCCCGCCATGAGCGCCGGCGCGGCGAAGCGGAACACCTGCCAGAAGGGGAAGTTCCACGGCATCACGGCGAGCACGACGCCGACGGGCTGGAAGGCGATGAAGCTGCGCTCGGCCTCGGTGGGCACGTCGCGCGGCGCGAGGAATTCCTCGGCGTGCTCGGCGTAGTAGCGGCACACCCAGGCGCACTTCGCCGCCTCATCGATGCCGCTCCGGATCGGCTTCCCCATCTCGAGCGTCATGAGCCGCCCGAGCTCGCGCTTCTCGCGCTCGAGGATGTCCGCCGCGCGGAGCATCTTCTCCGCCCGCTCGTCGAACGTCGTCAGGCGGTGCCGCGCGAACGCTCGCGCCGCCCGCTCCAGCCGCTGGTCGAGCTCCGTCTCGGTGAGCTCCTCGTACGCGCGGAGGACGGTGTGATCTGCCGGATTGATCGACGTCAGGGGCATGGGGGCAATGTCGGGGGCCGGGGGCCGGGGGTCAGGGGGCAGGGGGATCGAGGGGACGCGGAGCGGGAGAAGCGGGGTGTGCCCGCCAGGCTCACCCGCTCCCCCTCGTGTCTTCCGCACGCTCCGTTCCCTCTCCCACCGCTTCCCGCGCTGCCGAGTCCCGATTCCCGAGTCCCGAGTCCCTCGCGCTTCCCGCTTCCCGCTTCCCGCTCCCCGCGCCGTCCGAGTCCCGCCGCATCTCCGTCATCCGCTCCCCCTCCCGCCTCCGCCACTCGGCGATCTTCTTGTGGTCGCCCGAGAGGAGCACCTCGGGCACGGCGAGGCCGCGGTACTCCGCGGGGCGCGTGTAGCTCGGCGCGCTCAGCCCGCCATCCCAGAACGAGTCCGTGCGCGCGCTCTCGATGTCGGACATCGCGCCGGGGAGGAGGCGCACCGTCGCATCGACGATCGCCAGCGCGGCGGGCTCGCCGCCGCTCAGCACGAAGTCCCCGAGGGAGATCTCCTCGGTGGCGAGGTGGTCGGCCACGCGCTGGTCCACGTCCTTGTAGTGGCCGCAGAGGATCGTCAGCTCCTCCCCTGCCGCGAAGCGCACGGCATCGGCCTGGGTGAAGCGCCGCCCGCGCGCGGACACGAGCACGATCGGCGCGCGGGCGCCGAGCGCCTCCACCGCCTCGAAGAACGGCCCGGGCTTCATCACCATCCCCGGGCCGCCGCCGAACGGGTAGTCGTCCACCGTGCGGTGGCGATCGTGCGTGAAGTCGCGCAGGTCCACCACCCGGTACGTCACGCTCCCCGCGGCGGCCGCGCGCGCCGGGATGCTCAGCGCGAGCGGCTCGGTGAAGAAGCCGGGGAAGATCGTGACGAGGTTCACGCGGAGCGTCACTCGAACAGTCCCTCCGGGGGTGTGGCCACCACCCGCCGCGCGGCGCGGTCGACGCGCGGCACGAACTCCTCGCGGAACGGGAGAAGCACGGTCTCCCCGCCGCCCTCGCGCGCCACCTCCAGCGCGAGCCCCTGCGGCAGCTCGTACACCTCGCGGACGGCGCCGATCGGCTCGCCGGTGGGCAGCGTCACCGTCATGCCGATCAGCTCGTGGACCCACACCTCGCCCTCGGCCGGCGGCGCCACCTCGTCCATCGCCACCAGCAGGTAGCGGTGACGCCACCGGTCCGCCTCGCTGCGGTCCGCGATCTCGTCGAAGTGGACGACGAGCAGGCCATCCGGCTGCGGGCGCGCCGTGCGCACGGTGAGCGCGCGCTCGTCGGGCGCGGGATCCCCGGTGACGGTACCGGCGAAAAGACGACGGCCGGCCGTGAACAACTCGGCCGGCGCGTCTGTGATCGGTTCGACCAGCAGGTCGCCCCGGATCCCGTGTGCCTTTCGCAGCCGCCCGACGATGATCAGCTCGGGCGAGCCCACGTCACTCGGCGGGCTGCTCGGCGACGGGGACGGCGGACGACTGGCGCCGCGCCGCCACGCGCTTCTCGTGCCGCGCCTTGAGCACGCCCGCCTTGCGAAGCAGCGAGCGCGTGGTGTCCGTGGGCAGCGCGCCGACGTCGAGCCAGTGGTTCGCGCGCTCGGTGTTCAGCACCAGGCCACCCTCGGCCGCGCGGGGGTTGTACTGGCCGATGGCCTCGATGAAGCGGCCGTCACGCGGGCTGCGCGAGTCGGCGACGACGATGCGGTACACCGGAGTCTTCTTGCGGCCCACGCGGCGCAGGCGAATGCGAACTGCCATGATCTTCCCCCTGGAGGGTGTGTGTGAACTACCGGGCTCCTCGCAACGCCGGCGTCTCCGGCGCGCACCCGGACGTGCGGCGGCGGGCCAACCGGCCCGCCGCGAAGCGACTCACCGCTTGAACATTCCCGGTCCGGACATCGGCATCCCGGGGAACGCCCCCATCCGCCCGCCCTGACCGAGCTTCTTCATCATCTTCTGCATCTCGCGGAACTGCTCGAGCAGCCGGTTCACCTCGCTGATCGGCCGGCCGCACCCCTTCGCGATGCGCGCGCGGCGCGAGCCGTCGATGATCTTCGGGTTCTTCCGCTCCGCCTTGGTCATCGAGAGCACGATCGCCTCGATGTGCCGCATGCGCTTCGGATCGACCTTGGCCTGCTTGAGCATCTTCCCGTTCACGCCGGGGAGCATCTTCAGCAGCCCCTCGAGCGGACCGAGCTTCTGAATCTGCTTCATCGTGCCGAGGAAGTCCTCGAGGTCGAGCCCTTCCTTGCGCACCTTCTTCTCGAGGCGCTTCGCCTCCTCGGCATCGAAGGTCTGCTGCGCCTTCTCCACCAGGGTGACGATGTCCCCCATCTGGAGGATCCGCCCCGCCATGCGGTCGGGGTGGAACTCCTCGAGGGCATCCACGCGCTCGCCGACGCCGATGAACTTGATCGGCTTCTTGGTGACGCCGTAGA
>CAMLEQ010000172.1 GCA_946479015.1 uncultured Gemmatimonadota bacterium
CCCCCCCCCCCCCCCCCCCCCCCCCCCCCCCCCCCCCCCCCCCCCCCCCCCCCCTGGCCCCCAGCCGTCGCCGCTAGGCGACATAGACAATCTCCCCCTCCTCATCGATCCCCAATTCCTGCTGCATCCCGCAGACGCCGCACACCTTCACGGCGTGCCAGGCTTCGTCGAGCTCCTTCCTGTGCTCACTCGAGGCCGGCTTGACGGTCAGCTTCTTGTAGCTGTACTCGCCGCAGTTCTCGCACGCGTGAGCCCTGGCGATCCGCTCCGCCCGTTCGCGCGTGATCTTGGGCACGTCTCAGCGCTCCTCTCCCGGCGGTACGAAGGGCGTTCCGGTGGTGGCGGTGATCTGTTGGGGGGGCGTCTGGTAGCCGCTCCCTTGCGGCGGACCGCTGCTCGCGGCGCTCGCCGGTCGCGCGGCGCCGCTCGCGCTCCTGCTCTCACCTCCCACGGGGGAGCCGGCGCGCATCAGCAGCTCCTTCAGGCCGCCGATCGCCCCCATCATCCCGGTCGCCTCGGACGGGAGGAAGATGGTGCTCCCCTTGCCCTGCGTGATCGTCGGGAGCGCCTCGAAGTACTTGAGGCCGAGCAGGTACATC
The DNA here is from genome assembly GCA_946479015.1 of uncultured Gemmatimonadota bacterium. The sequence goes on from CAMLEQ010000172.1 coordinate 600, forward strand.
GCCGCCTCGCCGTTCGGGAGCGACGCGGCGATCCGCTGGATGGCCTCTGCCTCCGCCTCCGCCATCGCGAGCCGGGCCGACGCCAAGCCTTTCGCGCGGAGCACCGCCGCCTCCGCCTCGCCCTGCGCGCGCGCCACCTGCGCCTGCTGCACCCCCTCGGCCTCGAGGATCGCCGCGCGCTTCGATGCCTCGGCGTTGGTCACCGCGGCGCGACGCTCGCGCTCGGCGCGCATCTGCAGCTCCATCGACTGCTGGATGTCGCGGGGCGGCTCGATCGCCTGGAGCTCCACGCGCGTCACGTCCACCCCCCAGCCGATCGACGCCTCCTCTATGATCTCGCGCATCCGCTTGTTGATCTGATCGCGGCTGGCGAGCGTCTGGTCGAGCTCCATCTCGCCGACGATGTTGCGCAGCGTGGTGCGGGTGAGCGTCTCGAGCGCGAACGGCAGGTTCTGGACGGCGTACGTCGCCTTCTGCGGGTCGGCGATGCGGTAGTAGAGCACCGCGTCGATGTCGATGGTGACGTTGTCCTTCGTGATGACCGGCTGGCTCGGGAAATTGAGCACCTGCTCCCGCAGGTCGATTCGCGAGGTGGAGCCGGAGACGAGGCGCTTGGCGCCGCTGAGGTCACTCTCCGCGTAGCGGACGTCGATCGAGCGCGGGCGCTCCATCCACGGGATGAGGATGTTGAGCCCCGAGCGGGCGATGCGGTTGAACCGCCCCCACCGCTCGATGACCATGACCTCGGCCTGTCCGATCACCTTCACGGAGCTGGTCACGATGAACAGCGCGACCAGCACGATGATACCCAGGAGGATCAAGCCACCCATATGTGATCTCCGAAGGAGTCTTCCGGCAAGTTACGCAGTGCGAGGGCGCGCGTACATAGTGCCACCGCGCGCCCTCAGGGGCGCCAATCGGCGATGAAGATGTTCGTCTCGTGCGGAGAGGCCGCGTGGCGGTTGGAGGCCCACACGAGGAGCCTGCCGTCGGGGGAGAACTGCGGGAAGCCGTCGAACTCGGGACTCGTGGTCACCGGCTCCAGGTGCGAGCCGTCGAGGTCCACCAGGTAGAGGTCGAAGTTGCCGCTGTGCGGGTTCCGGTAGTTGGACGAGAAGATGATGCGCCGCCCATCGGGGGTGAAATACGGCGCGAAGTTGGCGCCGCCCAGGTGCGTGATCTGGTGCTGGCCGCTCCCATCGGCGTTCATCACCCAGATCTCCATCTTCGACGGGCGGACGATCCGCTGCGCCAGGAGCGCGCGATAGTCGGCGAGCTCCGCCGGATCGGTCGGATGGTACGCGCGGTAGACGATCTTCGTGCCGTCGGGCGAGAAGAACGGCCCGCCATCGTAGCCCACCGCGGTCGTGAGCCGGCGGACGTTCGTGCCATCCACGTTCATGGTGTAGATGTCGAGGTCGCCACCCACGAGCGAGGTGAACACGATCGTCCTGCCGTCCGGCGAGAGCGTCCCCTCGGCGGTGTAGATGCCGTTGCTCGTCAGGCGCCGGAGGTCGCTGCCGTCGGCGTTCGCGGTGTAGATGTCGAACGGATCGAGCCCCCACACGTACCCCTTGGCGGGGTCGGGCTTCGGGGGGCAGGCGGTGTCCACGGCGTGCGTGGAGGCGAAGAAGATCTTCCGGTCGTAGGCGAAGAAGTAGCCGCAGGTGGTCTTCCCCGTCCCGGTGGACACCCGGTGCACGTGCGAGCCATCGGTGTCCATGATGTACTGCTGGTCGCAGCGCCGGCCGTCGCGGGTGGACTGGAAGATCAGGCGGCGGCCGTCGGCGCTGAAGTAGGCCTCGGCGTTCTCGCCGCCGTTCGTGAGCTGCCGGATGTTGGCCAGGTGGCGCTCGCCGGGGGCGGGCGCCACGCGAAGCGCGGGTGACCGACCCGCACAGGCGACCGCGGCCACCAGGAGGGTGGCCGCGGCGATGAAGGAGGGGCGCATGCGGGAAAGCTAGCGCTTCGGCGGCGGGCTCGCCTGGGCCAGGGAGAAGAGATCCTTCTGCGACTGGCCGTGCTGGAGGAGCTGGATCGCCTTCACGAGCTGCGGGTCGTCCGGGATCTCGCGGCGGAACGCCGTGGAGTCGCCGAACGCCAGCCGCGCCACCTGCGAGCCGATCCAGCGGTTCACCAGCGGCGCCGCGGCGTCGTACTGCTTGCGGTCCACGGAGATCTTCGCCGCCACGAGCCGGCGGTACAGCTCCTCGCGCCACTCCGGCTTCACGGTGAAGTCCGGCGCCACCGTCTTCTTGAGCTGGAGCGCGTAGTCGTAGAGCACGCCGCGCACCGCCGGGTACTTCGGCGCGATCGCCTTCGCGAACTCCTGTTCCGCCGTCGTGATCGTGTCCTCGGGGACGATCACGTCGGGGGTGATCCCGCCGCCGCCGTACACCACGCGCCCCGCGTCGCTCTTGTACGCCGGACGGTTCTTCTTCACGGTGTCCGTCTCCGTGGAGTCCGGATTCTCCAGCTCGCTGGACGCGACGAGGTCATCGGCGTTCAGCTTCTTCCGGTCCTTCTGGATGGAGCGGCCGCTCGGCGTGTACCACTTGCCCGTGGTGAGCTTGAGCGCCCACCCGCCGTCGAGCGGGAACACCGTCTGGACGAGCCCCTTCCCGAACGAGGTGGTGCCGACCACCAGCGCGCGGTCGTGGTCCTGCAGCGCGCCGGTCACGATCTCCGCGGCGGACGCGGAGTAGCCGTCCACCATCACGATGAGCGGGACCGCGGGCAGGTGCTCGCCGCCGTGCGCCGTGAAGACCTGCGGCGGCCCCTGTCGCGTGCGGACGCTCGCGATCTCCTGCCCGTTGCGGAGGAACAGGTCGGCGGCATCGAGCCCCTGATCGAGGATGCCGCCGGGGTTGTTCCGCAGGTCGAGGATGATCCCCTTCGCGCCCTGCTTCATCAGGTGGTCCACCGCCGACTGCAGCTCCTCCGCGGCGGTCTCGTTGAACGCCTGCAGCGGGACGTACGCGATGCGGTTCTGCAGCATGAGCGCGTACGGCACCGCGGGGACGTGGATCTCGGCGCGCGTGAACTCGTGCTCGATCGGCTGCGGGACGCCCGGGCGGGCGAACCGGACCTTCACCTTCGTGCCCACCGTGCCCACGAGCAGGTCGGAGACCTGCTGCGATGTCCAGTCGCGCGTGGCGGCGGTGTCGATGCCGATGATGCGATCGCCCTCGACGATCCCAGCCGCCTCGGCGGGCGTGTTGGGGAAGACGTGGACGACCACGATGTTCCCCTCCTGCGCCTCGATCTGCATCCCGATCCCGCCGTACCGGCCGGTGGATTGGGTGGAGAACCGCTTGAGCTGCGTGGGGGAGAAGAGCTCGGAGTACGGATCCTGGAGCTGCTGTACCAACCCGCGTGCGGCCTTCTCGTAGAGCGCACCGGCATCGACGGTATCCACGAAGCGCTCGGAGATGAGCCCCATCACCTGGTCGAACACGTGGGCGCCATCACGCGCGACACGCTCCTGGACCACGAAGCCGCCGATGACGACGGGGAGGAGCAGCGCGCCGACGAGCGCGGAAGTGCGGAGGCGAGACATGGAAGCACCCGGGTCAGGGGAACTGCATTGGGTTCACTAGATACGATGGGGCGGGGGAGAAGTTCCCCCGCCCCGCGCGGTGCCGCCGGTGCGGCGCCGCACTCATGCCATGCCGCCCTCCTCCTCTTCGCCCGTGGCACCACCGCCGGAGGCCAGGATCTGCTTCCACGACAACTCCGGCCCCTTACGGAATCCCTTCTGGGTGAGCTTCACGCCGTCGGGCGAGATCGTCACCATGTATGCCTGCCCATCGATCTCGATCTCGCGCTTCAAGGTCTTCTCGAGCTTGGTTGCCATGTCGTGCTCTCCAGGTGAGGGAACGATGACTGAACGGCCGCATCTGCAAGGTTCACGCGCGCATCACGCGATCCGGGGCGCCAGCACGTAGTCCACGTACCAGTCCCGCATGTGCTGCCGCACCGCGGCGTCGCGCAACAGCCCGGCCGCCACGAGCATCTCGTGAGCGGGCTGGAGCACGCGTTGCAGATGCGATGGATAGCGCTGAGCGAGCGGGAGCAGCTCCGCGAGCTGCGCGAGTCCCACGCGCCAGGCCACGCTCCCCTCCTCGCGCGCGACCTCGAGCAGCCGGTACAATCGCCGCGCGACGGGAGAGGAGAGCGCAAGATACTGCGCCGAGGACAGGGTGACGAAGTGGCCGGCGGCGATGTTCGCGCGGGGGAGGGGCGCGAGCGTCACCACGGCCTCGCCAGGCTCCGAGGCGGTGAGCGAGGGAAAGAGCGTGAGCTGGTCGCGATCCGAGTAGCGCCGCCGCTCGATGGCGACGGCGGTCAGCACGGAGAACTGCGTGTCGGCGGGGGCAGCGGACGCGGCCTCGTAGTACACGCCGTGCGACTCGAGCGTGGTGTGCTGCAGCCTCGCGAGCGCGGAGCGGAGCTGCTCGTAGGTGCGTCCATCGGCGCGCCGTCCCATGGAACGCAGGAAGGCGTGCAGCGTGAAGGAGACGACGCCATCCGCGGGCGCGCCCGCCTCGTGATGGCGGCGCCACAGCTCGACGTACACATCCTGGTCGAACGTGCCGGGGAGCCGATCGCCCGGGCTGGGCAGCACGCGCCATCGGCCGCCGGTGGGCGGCGCGTACACGATCGCGGATTCGTCGGCCGAATCGCTGAGGCGAAAGAGCGGCAGCGCCTCGAGCGAACGGTCGAGGAGAATCGTTCGCGTGGCGGATCGCCGGCGCGCCGCGAGGCTCATGCCCACAAACTACGGGGCACCGCGGGGAAAGGGCCAGATGGCGGGCGCATCAGCCGAGCCGGATCACCTGCCCGGTGATGGCGGCGGCGGCGCTCGAGCAGAGCCAGAGCACGGCATCGGCCACCTGCGCGCGCTCCACGTAGGCCGCGCCCGCACCCATGGACGCCTCGTTCGCGGCGGTGCGGATGGCGGTGGGCGCCACGGCGTTGGCGCGCACGCCGTGCACGCGCTCCTCCTCGGCCACCGCGTGCAGGAGCGCGAGCACGCCGCTCTTCGCCGCGGCGTACGCCGACATCCCCGCCACCCGCGCGCCGGGGAGCGCCGCGGCCGAGGCGAAGTAGACGATCGCGCCGCGCGTCGCGCGCAGCGCGGGGAGGAACGCGCGCGTGGCGAGATAGGCGGTGGTGAGGTTGATGTCGAACTGCCGCCGCCAGACCGCGAGCGAGCTCTCGGCCACGGGGCCGCTCATGGCGAAGCCCCCCGCGACGTGCACCAGCGCGTGCACCCCCTCGCCGTACGTCTCCCGCACGCGCGCGGCGAGCGTGGCCACCTGCCCCTCATCCGCGAGGTCGGCCGCGAACGCCCGCGCCTCGAAGCCCGCGTCGCGCAGCTCCGTCGCGCGCTCCTCCGCCTCCTCGGTCGACCGATCCACCGCCGCGATGCGCGCGCCGCGCTCCGCGAACGCTCGGGCGATGGTCTCCCCCGACTGTCCACGCCGTCCGATTCCGGTGATCACCACCACGCCGCCATCGAATTGCACGCCTCATCTCCTCGTCGAGTTCGCCGTCAGCATGTGCGATGCGGGGCCGCGGGGCAAGCCCGCTGGCGGCCGCGGCGCTACCCTTGCATGGGCGACGCATCGCGCCGCACCGGCGCGACGACGCGCACACCGAGAGTGGCCTGTCCGTGATCACGAGAATCCTTCGCGCGCTCCTCTGGCTCCTGCTCTTCGTGTTCGCCTTCATTGGCGTGGAGTACACCACGCGCGGCACCCCGCTGTCGCGCGTGAGCGCCATCGGCGACCACGGCGGTCCCCCCGGCGCCGCCGACTCGCTGTTCGAGCGGACGATGGAGCTGTTCACGGGGATCACGCTCGATCCGGGCAACCGGGTGGAGGTGCTCGCCAACGGCGACGAGACCTATCCCCGCCTCTGGCGCGACCTGCGCTCGGCGCGCCAGTCGATCACGCTGCAGATGTACTACTGCAAGCCCGGGCGCATGGCGGACACGCTGAAGGCGATCATCTCCGAGCAGGCGCGGCGCGGGGTGCGCGTGCTCTTCCTGCACGACGCCTTCGGGTCGCAGAACCTCACCGACGGCTACCTGGACAGCCTGCGCGCGGCCGGCGTGAAGGTGGCGATCTTCCGCCCGGTGCACTGGTACTCGCTGCACAAGGCGCAGAGCCGGTCGCACATCCGCGTGGTGGTGGTGGACGGACGCATCGGCTACACCGGGGGCTTCGGCATCGACGACAAGTGGTTCGGCGACGGGCATTCGGCCGACGAGTGGCGCGACACGAACGTCCGCTTCACCGGGCCGGCGGTGGCGCAGCTCCAAGCCACCTTCGCGGCGGGGTGGGTGGAAGCGACGGGGCAGTTGCTCACCGGCGACCTGTTCTTCCCCCACGAGCCCCCCCAGCCGGGCGCGGTGCAACTGGCGGCGCTCTTCCACTCCGCGCCGACGATCGGGAGCACGCCCGCCGAGCGCTATCTCGCGCTGTCCATCGCCGGGGCGCGGAAGACGCTCTACATCACGAACTCGTACTTCGTCCCGGACGACGACTTCCGCAACCTGCTGGAGCGCGCGGCGCGCCGCGGCGTGGACGTGCGCGTGCTGACGGCGGGGCAGAAGACGGACGTGAAGGTCACCCTCTGGGCGGGGCGCGACCGGTACCCCGATCTGCTCGACGCGGGGGTGAAGATCTACGAGTACCAGCCCACGATGATGCACGCGAAGACGCTCGTCGTGGACGGCGTGTGGTCGAGCATCGGGACGATGAACTTCGACAACCGGTCGATGGTCTTCAACGACGAGTCGAACCTGCTCGTGCTCGACCCCGACGTGGGCGCGCGGATGGACTCGCTCTTCCTCGACGATCTCCGGTATTCGAAGGAGATCGAGGCGAAGCAGTTCGAGCGGAGAGGGGTGGGGGAGAAGATCATGGAGAGAGGGGCGACGTTGCTGTCGAGGGTGCTATAGTCGAAATTGGGGCTCTCTCTAGACCCTGGGACCTGGTCGCTGGACCACCATGGAACGCGTGTGGCGTGTGGGAGACTGACGGGCAGAGGAGATGGGT
>CAMLEQ010000173.1 GCA_946479015.1 uncultured Gemmatimonadota bacterium
CGTTCTGGTGGGAGATGCGACTCGCGTTGTACGCCTCGGTGGTGAACCGGTCCACCGCCTCCTGATCGTCGAGGAGGGAGGGGCGCATCACCTTGATCGCATCGCGCCGCTTCATCTTGAGGTGCTCGGCCAGATACACCTCGCCCATCCCACCCTCTCCCAGGCGGTGGAGGATCTCGTACCGGCCGGCGAGCACGCGCCCCACGAGCGCCCACGCATCGGAGGAGCCGCGCGCCCGGCTCTCGCGCGAGCCGGAGCGGCGCGGATCACCGGTATCGCGCTGTGCGGGGGGGAGCATCGTCTGGAAATCATCCGCGGCGAGCGGTGCGCCCCGCACGGGCGCGAGCACGAGCAGGTGCTCGCCGGAGCCAGCGCGCGTCTCGCGCAGATGCATGAGCACCAGCGCGCCGGTGTTCCGTGCGCGCGCGAAGTGCACCAGCCCGCCCCCCGTCGCCCTGCGCATCGCGCCGAGCACCTCGTACTGCGGTCCCGCCTCGCGCCGGACCAGCTCCGTGATCTCGGCTTCCGACCGCCCCGAGCGCTCGTCCTCGCCGGGACCACTCACATCGGTGCCGCAATTCGCGCAGCGCGGCTCCCACCCCAGGAGCGAGGCGTGGCACTCGGGGCAGCTCTGCGGAGGCGCGGGGACGGAGGCATCGAGCACGGTGGCCTCGGTCATCGCGTAATCCGGTGCCGAATCGGGGGTCTGCTCGTCGCGCTCGAGCACGAGCATCGCGAGACGTCCCGTGCGCTGGTCGCGGGCGAGGAACGCCGCGCGCTTCGGAAGGTCGACGTCGATCACGCCGAGGATCTCGTGCGTGGCGGCGACGGCGTCGCGGGTCGCCTGGAGCAACTGCCCGGCGAGGGCGTCGTACTCCTGCGAGGAGACGGCGCTCCGGGGATCCAACCTCCCGTTGGGCATACTGCGACCTCTATGCGTCCGGCGAAGGGCGTGCGCGGTCCGGCTCGCGATGCCGCGTACGCCCGCGACACCGCTCGGGGGAGCGAGTTGATGGTTCAGCGAATGTTAGGGGTGGGTATCGGAGGAGTCAAAGTCAGCCGTAGCGGACGCGACCACTCGTGGGCGAGCGGACAGCGGGAGGGGGAGGTACCCTTGCGGAACCCCGACGGCGGATATCGGTTCATGAGGACGGGTCCGGCGCCGGGCAGCTCCCGGCGCCGCGGCGGCCGGAGATGCGCCATCCACCGTGTGCCCGCGCATCCTCGCCTGCGCGGCTCGAACGCCCGGGAGGACACCATGAATGCCCGTCCCGCCACGCCTGCCGATCTCGTGCCACGCACCAGAGTGGGGATCGCACTCCTGCGCGTGTTCCTCGGGATCGTGTTTCTCGCGCACGGGTCGCAGAAGCTGTTCGTGTTCGGGATCGCCGGCACCACCGGGGCGTTCACCCAGATGCGGGTGCCGCTGCCGGCACTGCTGGCCACGCTCGCCACGATCTTCGAGGTGTTCGGCGGGATCGCGCTGATCCTCGGCGTGCTCACGCGGATCGGCGCCGTGCTGCTCGCCATCGAGATGTTCTTCGCGATCGTGCTCGTGAGGGCGAAGGGAGGCTTCTTCGCGCCGCGGGGCGCCGAGTACGAGCTCACGCTGTTCATCGCGCTCGTCGCAATCCTACTGTCGGGCCCGGGCGCGTACGCGTTGGACGAGGTGCTCGCGAAGCGGAGAGTGCTGCGGGGGTGACGGGCGATGGTGGCCACACGGCACGAGCGCCGCACGACGTCACTCGTCAGGCACTTGTCGGGCGCGGCCGCATGACGTATCTACGGTGAGGCCACGTGGACGCCACCACATCCAGGGGGAACGTATGGGAGACAGAGTGTCGGGCCTGATCGCGGCGCGAGAGCTGCGCGGGTTCCGGCTTCGTGATGCGCACCAGGATGTGCGCGGATGGGACGTGCTCGCGGGAGATGGGACCCGTGTGGGCACGGTGGAGCAGCTGCTGGTGGATCCGAAGAGCCGGCGGGTCCGCTATCTCGCGATCGTGCTCGGGGACGGCGCGCGGCGGCGCGCGGTCCGCCGACGCCGGGTGCTCGCCCCCGTGGGCCTGGCGCGGCGGCTCGATGGGCGGCGGACGATCACGCTGGACGTGCCGGATGCGGCGCGGCTGGCGGCGATGCCCGCGATCCGCAATCGGCCCGTGACGCGCGCGGATGAGGATGCGGCGTTGGCGGCGCTCGGTGTGCGGCCGCCGGCGACCGGCGATGGGGACCGCTACGCCGGCGCCGGCTTCGACGACCGCTGGCTGTTCGGCACGGCGGCGGCCGACACGAACTGACCGCGCCCGTCCGGTCGCGGTCCCCCGCGCCGCCCGTGGGGCGGCGCGAGCGCCTCCGCCTCGGGGCGCGCTGACGGACACCCCCCCTCGCCCGCGACGTTCGACCGGTTTAGTATTGAGTACGTTCAGTACGAACTAAACTATCCGGGCGGCCGCGGCCGCCACTGGGAGTGGCGCGTGGACGCAACGACAGAGTGGTTCATCGAGCAGGTCGGCATGAGCGCCGAGGCCGACGGCCTGCCGCGCATCGCCGGAAGGCTCTTCGGCCTGCTTCTCCTCAGCCCCGGCCCCAGGTCCCTCGACGACATCGCCGAGGCGCTGGGCGTGAGCAAGGCGAGCGTGAGCATCGACGCCCGCCTGCTCCTCAAGCACGGGTGGCTCCGGCGCGTCACCCTCCCCGGCGATCGCCGCGACTACTACGAGATTGCCCCCGAGATCTTCGCAGGCATCGTCGCCTATCGCGTGGCGCGGTGGGAAGCACTACACGATCTCGTCGCCGAGGCGAGGCACCGCCTCCCCCAGCACTCGAACATCGTCCGCGAGCGGCTCCGCTACCTCGACGACGTCCAGCGCTTCTTCCTCGCCGCCATCCGCGACAAGCTCGTGGAGTGGCGGCGCAGCCACCCGGAGGGGGCGCCCTCCGCCACGCCGGCGGGCGGCGAGGCGGCCGATCGCGCGCACACGCGGCCCCGGGGGAAGACGTCCCGTGGGTGAAGCCGTCGCGCTGACGGACGTGGTGGAGCACGAGCTCGGGGAGAGCGCGCCGCACGCCGCGTCCCACGCCGCGCCGCGCGCCGGCGCCGAGCACAAGTACCTCATCGCCTTCGCCGTCGTGCTCGCGGCGCTCATGCAGGTCATCGACTCCTCGATCATCAACGTCGCCCTCCCCGACATGATGGGGAATCTCGGCGCGAGCCTGGACGAGATCGCGTGGGTGTCCACCGGCTACATCCTGGCCAGCGTGATCATCATCCCGCTCACCGGGTGGCTCGGCGACGTGTTCGGCCGCAAGCGGTACTTCGTCGGCTCGATCGTGATCTTCACCGTGTCGAGCTTCTTCTGCGGGGCCTCGCACTCCCTGGCCATGCTCGTGCTCTGGCGCGTGATCCAGGGGCTGGGGGGCGGCGCGCTCATGACCGTGTCGCAGGCGGTGCTCTTCGAGGCGTTCCCCGCGGAGGAGGCGGGGATGGCGATGGCCATGTTCGGGATCGGTGTCATGGTCGGCCCCACCATCGGCCCCACGCTCGGCGGGTGGCTCACGGACAACTACGGCTGGCCGTGGATCTTCTACATCAACCTCCCGGTCGGCGTGCTCGCGGCGATCATGATCGCGGCGTACGTCCACGATCCCGCGCACCAGAAGCGGCCGGAGTCCATGGACTATCTCGGGATCGCGCTGCTCGCCGTCAGCGTCGGGGCCATCCAGTACGTGCTCGAGCACGGCCAGCGCGAGGACTGGTTCGACTCCCCGTTCATCACCTCGCTCGTCATCACCGGCGTGGTGGGGGGCGCGCTCCTGCTCTGGCGCGAGCTCACGACGCGGCACCCGGTGATCGACTTCCGCGTGCTCCGGCACCGGCAGATGTGGGTGGGGACGCTGCTCGGCGTGATCATGGGAGTGGGGCTGTACGCCATGGCGCTCACGCTCCCGCTCTTCCTGCAGAGCAACCTGCACATGACGGCGGAGCAGACAGGGTTCGTGATGCTCCCCGGCGCGCTCGTGACGGCGGTGGCGATGGCGGTGGCGGGGCGGCTGACGAATCGGGTGGATGCGCGGCTGCTGATCGCCGCCGGGGCCGCGGTCTTCTCGCTGGCGGCGTGGCAACTGTCGAAGATCACGGGGGCGAGCGGAAGCGGGGACTTCTTCTGGCCGCTCATCCTGCGCGGGGTGGGGCTGGGGCTGATGTTCGTGCCGCTCACGACGCTCACGCTCGCCGAGCTGGCGCCCACCGAGCTGTCGCAGGGCGCGGGGCTGTACAACTTCTTCCGCCAGCTCGGCGGCTCGTTCGGCATCGCGGTGATCGCCACGCTGCTCACGCGGTACACCACGCAGGTGCACGCCGTGCTGGTGGAGCACGTGGGCGCCGGCGCATCGCTCCCGGTGCAGCGCGTGGAGATGCTGACGCGCGGGATGATGGCGCGCGGGGCGGTGGACTACTGGACCGCGCGCCAGCGGGCGCTCCAGATCCTGGATGCCCAGATCACCGGTCAGGCGAGCGTGATCGCGTACTCCAAGGTCTACGTGCTGAGCGCGATCATCATCGCCGCGCTGATCCCTCTCCTGGTGCTGGTCCGGCGCACGAAGGGAGGCGGGGGCGGGCACATGATCATGGAGTGACGGTGGCGGGGCCCGGGCGCGCTCACCGCCCCACCGTGAACGCCGGACTCGTCGCCGTCACCCGCGCGGCCGGCGGCGTCTGCCCCTCGCGCCCGAGGGAAATGGTGAGGCGGTAGCGCCCCGGCTGCAGGTCTGACGGCAGCGTGGTGGACGCCTCCCGGCTCGCGCGCGGGTCGACCAGCCAGGCGATCATGGGGCACACGCGGCCGGTCTCGGGTACCGCCGCCCACGCGCCCTCCGACTCGCGCTCCACCACGCGCGTGCACGGATTGAAGGAGTAGCTCGCGCCCGACCCGTTGGCGATCGTCACCTTCACCGTGTCGCCGCCGCGATACTCGCTCCGGTCCACCCGCAGCTCCACGGAGTCGCCGGCTGCCGGCGGCCGCGCGCTGTCCACCGCGGGGCGGCGGGCGTCATCCGGCGCGGAGCCGGCGCCGCCGGCGCGACAGGCGAGCAGGAGGAACGAGAGAGCGAGCAGGTGCGGACGCGGCATGAAGTCCTCCACGGCAAGAATGGGCCTGACAATGATGATGCCGCCAACGTAGACGGCGGCACAGCCGAGATCAACGGAGCGATACTCGCTCCGGCAGCCACACCACCACGTCGAGCCGGCGCGCGAAAGAAAGGCGCGGCGGCTGGTCGGGGAGGGTGATCCCCGCGGCGTCGGCCATGGTGTTGTGCTCGATGCGTGCCTCGGCCGATTGCAGCGGCCACGGACGGTGATGGATCTCGGCCCGGTAGACGCGACGCGCCGAATCGAGCGCGTAGAGGCAGTAGCGCTCCGAGAGCCAGTGATCGAGGGTGCCGGGCGCGGCGTGGACCGGGTCCCCAACCGGGCGATAGCTCGCGTGGAAGTCGGCTTCCGGCGCGGCATCATCGGTGCGGCGGCTGTGATAGTGAATCGCGCCACCGCGCGCGTGGTGGATGCTCATCGAGGCGCGCAGGTACGGCAGGTGATACAGCGCGCGCGCGGCCGCCACGGCGATCGGGCTCCCGGCATCGAGGCTGAAGAAGTACACGCCGGGCTTCCCGCCCAGCGTGACGTACGTGCGCACGTTGAGCTCCTGGAAGCTCGAGACCCCCGGGAGCGCCGGCACGCCGCGAGGCCGCAGGTGGCTCAGCGTGAACGGCGTGATGGACAGCCACGCCGTGTCCTCGTGGAGATCGAGCGTGAGCGACGACGGCACGAGCGCCCGGATGGTCTCGGTGCGCACCGGCCAGTGCGCGAACAGGAGGTCGTTCCAGCGCTGCGCCATCACCCACGGCGCGCGCGGCAGCGGCCACGGGCGGTGCGCCACCTCCGTGGTGGGGTCTTCGGTGTAGCCGAGCATCGGTCCTCCTGGGTTCGCGGCGGCTCCACGGCGGAGCGCGGCACCCGGCGTGCCACGAACGGCCGCCGCGCGCGTTCCGGCCCGATGGTGCGGTTCGTGCACGCTCCAACGGTCATCGGGTACGCCGATCCGCACACGTCGCCCCCCGGGGTCCATCCGGAGCCGGGGGGCGATCGCTTTATCCTCGCACTTCACGGGGGACGCCATGGATCGATCGACTCGCCATCGCTGGCTCGATGACGGTGACGGATGGGCCGATGGCGCGGGCGAGCCGCGCGAGGGCTCACCCGCGCGAACGCTCGGCGTGTCGCCGCGCCTCGGCCGCAGTCCGGTGCGCATGACCGAGGGGAAGCGCATCGTGCTCATCGCCCACGACAACTGCAAGGGTGACCTGCTGGAGTGGGCGCGCTTCAATCGGGGCACGCTCGCCGAGCACACCCTGTTCGCGACCGGAAGCACCGGGCAGCTGTTGGAGTCGCAGCTCGGGCTCACCATCGCGCGCTTCCGCAGCGGTCCGCTCGGGGGGGATCAGCAGGTGGGTGCGGCGATCGTGGATGGCGGGGTGGACTGCCTGATCTTCTTCTGGGACCCGCTGGAGCCGCACCCGCACGACGTGGACGTGCGGGCGCTGCTCCGCATCGCGGTGGTGTACAACATCCCGGTGGCGTGCAACCGCTCGACCGCGGACTTCGTGCTCTCCTCGCCACTCATGCGCAGCGAGTACAGCCGGCTGGTGCACGAGTACGGCGACCGGGCGCCCTCGCCCCAGGGGAGCGAGGGGGCCACCGATGCTCAGCGGCGCGGCGTGCCCATCGAGGAATCCGCCGGCCAGCCGCCGCCGAGCGCCTCGTAGAGCTGCACCGCATCCGCGGCCTCGCGCAACTGCACCTGCGTGAGCGCGAGCTCCGCCGTGAACAGGTTCCGCTCGGCATCGAGCACGTCGAGGTACGCGGAGATCCCGCCCTCGTACCGCTCCGTGGCGAGGCGCAGCGCGCGCCGGAGCGCATCCACTTGCACCCGCTGCGCGACCACCTGGTCGCGATCGCTGTGCAGCGCGGAGAGCGAGGTCTCCACCTCCTGGAGCGCTTGGAGGTAGGTCTGCTCGTACTGGTAGCGCGCCTGCTCCGCCCGTGCCTGGGCGGCGCGCACCTCGTTGCGCAACTGCCCGCCGGTGAAGAGCGGGAGGGAGATGCCGAAGAACACCTGATAGACGTCGGTGTTGCTCTTCAGCAGCCGCGAGAGCTCGTTGCTCTGCGAGCCGTACTGCCCGGTGATGGTGAAGTGCGGCAGCCGGGCGCCCTCGGCCACGCCGATGCGCGCCGTGGCGGCGGCCAGCGTCTGCTCCGCAGCGCGCACGTCGGGACGGCGGTCGAGCAGCTCCGACGGCACGCCCGTGGGGATGGCGATCGCGGAGAGCACCTCGGGGAGCTGGCGCCCGCGCGGGATGGCGCCGGGCGGGTGCCCCAGCAGCACGCTGAGCTGATTCTCGAGTTGCGCGATCTGGCGCTGGAAGTCGGCCACGCGCGCCGCGGGATCGGCGACATCGGCCTCGAACTGGCGCACGTCGAGCTCGGAGATGAGCCCCTGCCCGTAGCGGCGCTGCGCGAGCGCCAGCGTCTGCCGCCGCGAGGCGAGCGTGCGCTCGGCGATGCTCAGGTCGAGATC
>CAMLEQ010000174.1 GCA_946479015.1 uncultured Gemmatimonadota bacterium
TCCGGGTGGTTTTTGCTTGTTTTCCCTCCACCACCCCAACCACCCCCCCCCCCCCCCCACACCCCCCCCCCCCCCCCCCCCCACCCCCCCCCCCGCCACACGCGTTGTTTGGTGGTCCAGCGACTAGGTCCTAGACCCCTCCTCTCCCCTATCCCCTAGCGAGGGACCGCAGCACGTACTGGAGAATCCCTCCATTCCGCACGTACGTGGCCTCTTCCGGCGTGTCGACGCGCGAGCGGACCTGGAAGGTCTTCACGCCGCCATCGGGGGCGGTGGCGCGCACCGTGAGCATGGCGCGAGGCTTCGTCGAGTCGTCGAGCCCCTCGATGTCGTAGCGCTCGAAGCCCGTGAGCCCGAGCGACTGGCGCGTCTCGCCGTTCACGAACTCGAGCGGCAGCACTCCCATCCCCACCAGGTTGGAGCGGTGGATCCGCTCGAAGCTCTCGGCGATCACCGCGCGCACGCCGAGCAGCAGCGTCCCCTTCGCCGCCCAGTCGCGCGACGAGCCGGTGCCGTACTCCTTGCCGGCGATCACCAGCAGCGGGATCCGTTGGTTCTGGTACTCCATCGCCGCGTCGAAGATGGTCACCGGCTTCGCCCCCGGCGCGGTGGCGGTCCACCCGCCTTCGGTGCCCGGCGCCAGCTCGTTGCGCAGGCGGATGTTCGCGAACGTGCCGCGCATCATCACCTCGTGGTTCCCGCGCCGCGAGCCGTACGAGTTGAAGTCCGTCGTCTTCACGCCGTGCGCGATGAGCCACTTGCCCGCGGGGCTCGCCGCGGGGATCGAGCCGGCCGGGGAGATGTGGTCGGTGGTGATCGAGTCGCCGAGCATCGCGAGTACCCGCGCGCCGCTGATCGGCTGCACTCCCGGCGGCTCCGCCGTCATCCCCTGGAAGAAGGGCGGGTTCTTCACGTACGTGCTGTCGGCGGACCAGGTGTAGAGATCACCCGACGGAATGTCGAGTGCGCGCCACCGCTGGTCGCCCTCGAACACGTTCGCGTACTGCGCCCGGAACATGTCGCTCTTCACCGACTCGAGGATCGTGTCCTCGACCTCCTTCGGCGACGGCCAGATGTCGCGCAGGAACACCGGCCCGTCGGTCCCGATGCCGAGCGGCTCGGTGTTCAGGTCGATGTCCATCCGCCCCGCGATGGCGTACGCCACCACCAGCGGCGGCGACGCGAGATAGTTGAAGCGCGTGAGCGGGTTCACGCGCCCCTCGAAGTTGCGGTTCCCCGACAGCACCGCCGCCACCATGAGCTTGTTCTCCTCCACGGCGTCGGCGATCGGCCCGGGGAGCGGACCGGAGTTGCCGATACAGGTGGTGCACCCGTAGCCCGCGAGGTAGAAGCCGAGCTTCTCCAGCGACTCCATCACGCCGGCCTTCCGGTAGTAGTCCGTCACCACCTTCGAGCCCGGCGCCAGGCTGGTCTTCACCCACGGCTTCACCGTGAGCCCCTTCTCCACCGCCTTCTTCGCCAGCAGCCCCGCGCCGAGCATCACCGACGGGTTGGAGGTGTTCGTGCAGCTCGTGATCGCGGCGATCACCACCGCGCCGTGGCGGAGCTGGAACGTGCTCCCCTTCATCTCCACCGTCGCGCCGCCGCGCACTTCCGCCGGCGACTCCGGCACCACCGCCGCCGAGAGCTCCGGCGTCGCGCTCACCGCCTTCGCCGCCGCCACCTCCGCCTTGCCGGCGAGCGTGCCCACGCGCTCGAGCTCCGCCTTCAGCGCGTCGGCGAACATCTGCTTGGACTGCTTCAGCGGCACGCGGTCCTGCGGGCGCTTGGGACCGGCGAGGCTCGGCTCCACCGTCGACAGGTCGAGCTCGAGCGTGTCGCTGAACACCGGATCGGCGGTGTCGTCGGTGCGGAAGAGCCCCTGCTCCTTCGCGTAGGCCTCCACGAGCCGCACCTGGTGCTCGCTCCGCCCGGTGAAGCGCAGGTAGCGCAGCGTCTCGGCGTCCACGGGGAAGAAGCCCACCGTGGCGCCGTACTCCGGCGCCATGTTGCCGATCGTCGCGCGATCGGCGAGGGAGAGGCTCGAGAGCCCGGCGCCGTAGAACTCCACGAACTTCCCCACCACCTTCTTCTTGCGCAGCATCTGCGTGACCGTGAGCACCAGGTCCGTGGCGGTGGCCCCCGCCGGCAGCTTGCCGTGCAGCTTGAAGCCGACCACCTCGGGGACGAGCATCGACAGCGGCTGGCCGAGCATGGCCGCCTCCGCCTCGATCCCGCCCACGCCCCACCCCACGACGCCGAGCCCGTTGATCATCGTCGTGTGCTAGTCGGTGCCCACCAGCGAGTCGGGGTAGGCGAGGCGCGCGCCATCGACCTCGGCGCTGAACACCGCGCGTCCCAGGTACTCGAGGTTCACCTGATGGCAGATCCCCGTACCCGGCGGCACCACGCTGAAGTTCCGGAACGCGTTCTGCCCCCAGCGCAGGAAGCGGTAGCGCTCCTCGTTGCGCTCGAACTCGAGCTCGGTGTTGATCAGGAACGCCGCCTCCGAGCCGTACTCATCGACCTGCACGGAGTGGTCGATCACGAGATCCGCGGGCTGGAGCGGGTTGATGCGCGTGGCATCACCGCCCAGGCGGACGATCGCGTCGCGCATGGCGGCGAGGTCCACCACGGCGGGGACGCCGGTGAAGTCCTGCAAGAGCACGCGCGCGGGGCGGAACGCGATCTCCTTCTCCAGTCCTCCATTCACATCCCAGGCGGCCAGCGCTTCGACGTCGGCGCGCTTCACGAACGCGTCGTCCTCGTTGCGCAGCAGGTTCTCGAGGAGGACCTTGAGGGTGAAGGGGAGGCGGCCGACGTTGGCGCCGCGGAGGCTGCCGAGCGCGTCGAGGCGGAAGATGGTGTACGTCGTTCCATCCACGACGAGCGTCGCCCGGCTGCCGAAGGAATTGAGAGAGCTCATGCCGTTACTCGGGTCGATTCGCGCTCCCCGCGGGAGCGCGGTGAAGAACGGAGCCACTGCACGCCGCTCGCGATCGGAGGGCGCACAGGCTGCCGTAATCTATATCGAGCGTGGCGGGGGTGTACGGCGGGCGCGTCGTCGCCCGCGCGGCGCGCGGCGGGGAACGAGCCGAGCGGCGCGGGCGCCGCTCAGTCGTCGGCGGCGTCGAGCGTCGGCTCGCTGAACGGGCGCGTCGTGCGGCGGGTTCCGTCGAGCGACTGGACGGTGATCGCCTCGGTGGGACACTGCTGCACGAAGTCGCCGTCGGCGGGGGACCACTGCACGGGGGAGGACGTGACGTACGCCTTGCCGTCGGTGCGCTGCGCCATGAGGCGAGGGGCGAGCGCCACGCACGTCCCGCATCCGATGCACCGCTCGCGATCCACCACCACCCGCACCATCTGCCGCGGGTACACGCCGCTCGGCGACAGGAGCGCGTCCCCGATCTGGTCCAGCGCCGCCGCCGCCGCCGTGTAGCCGGCATCGACGATCTCCGCCGTGTTCGTGAAGCTGAACCAGTGGCGGTGCCCCACCCGCGGGCGGATGAGCAGCATGGGCGGCCCCTGCCATTCGGTGAGCTGGTGCTGCTGCAGCGCGTGCATCATGGTGGTGGCCGCGCGCATGTAGATGGCGGCGAACCCCTGCGTGGTGATGTCGTTCGCGCGGTCGAGCTCACCGCTCCCCACGTCCACGGCGATCACCGCGTCCACGCCGAGGGCGGCGATGGACACGGGGAGGTTGTCCACCGTCCCGCCGTCGATG
Organism: uncultured Gemmatimonadota bacterium; assembly: GCA_946479015.1. Next base: position 3,728 of record CAMLEQ010000174.1, read on the forward strand.
CAGGTGCGCCCGCCCACGAAGCCGGGAGGGAAGAAGCCGGGGAGCGCGCACGAGGCGTAGACCGCGTCCACCACCGGCACGTCCTGGAGCCCTGGGAGCCCCCACACCACGCGCGTGCCGCGCTCCACGTCCACCGTGTTCACGAGCAGGGGGGTGTCCAGGTCGCGGAAGGTGCCGGCCGGGGCGACGGCGGCGCACAGGTCGCGCAGCGGTTCCTCGAGGTAGAGCGAGGGGGACCGCATCCGCTCCATGAGCATCCCGATGTGGTTGATGCGGAAGAGATCGCGGCGGCGGAGCCCGAGGGCACGGTCCGCCATCTCCCCCATGCTCATCCCGCCCACCCGCGCGGCGGCGATGAGCGAGCCGATGCTCGTTCCGGCGTAGACGCACGGGCGCACGCCGCGCTCTTCCAGGGCGCGGAGCGCGCCGATGTGGGCGAAGCCCTTGAGGCCGCCGCCACCGAGCACCAGCGCGGTGCGGCGAGGGATGCGTGCGGTCACGAGTCTCCAGTCAGGGTCTGCGCGCGCAAGCGCTCGGAGCATCGCGTGGTGCGACACCCTTCTTAAAGATGACGCTGCCGCCCGGCAAATGTTCCAACGAGCGAGGTGGACCGGCGGCGGCGGGGGCCTCACCCCCGCCGCCTTCCGTCAGAACGAACGGGAGAGGCCGATCTCCGCGGTCGCTCCCGCACTCGGCTGCCCGAGCTGCAGGTAGAGTCCGTAGATCCCCACGGCGCCGCCGCCGATCATGATGATCGTCCCCGCATCCCCGCCGATGATGGCGCCGGTGATCAGGATGGCGCCCCCGAGGATCATGAACTTCTGCCCCCTGGTGAGTCCCCTGGCGAACGCGCCCCGCGCGGCCGCCGCCGGGGCCGCGTCGAGCGAGAGCCGCGGCGAGAGCGCCGCGCCGCTGGCGGACGGGCCGACGGTGGCCGGCACGGTGGCGGCCGGCACGGTGGCGGCCGGTGCGGCGGCCGTGGTCGCATCCTGCGCGTGCGCCGCCCTCGCGGCGGTGCAGAGCGTGAAGAGCGCCGCGGCGATGATCCGTGTGCGATGCATGGTGCCCCCTCCTCCCAGGTGGTTCCCGCGGCGCCGGCCGGCGCCGCCGATGTTCCTGCGACGGCTCCCTCGACTTGACGACCCTTCGACGATGCGTGGCGCGCCGGCAGAACGCAAAGAGGATGCCCCCGGCCGGCGCTCGACGGTCCCGAGCGCCGGCGCCCTCCCCCCTGTAAATTGGGCGCATGCCGGCACCCTCCGCGCAGGCGGGCGAGCGCACGCTCGTGCGCGCCCTCGGCGTTCGCGCCCTCGCCGCCACGACGTTCAACGTCATGATCGGCAGTGGCATCTTCGTGCTCCCCGCGATCGCGGCGGGCATGATGGGCGCTGCCGCGCCGGTGGCCTACGTGGCGTGCGCGCTGGCGATGGGGCTGATCGTGCTCTGCTTTGCCGAGGCGGGGAGCCGCGTGTCGCTCACCGGCGGACCGTACGCGTACGTGGGCGTGGCGCTGGGGCCGTTCGTGGGATTCCTCTCCGGCGTGCTCCTCTGGCTGCTCACGCTGTTCGCCACCGCGGCGGTGGCGAGCGCGCTGGCCGGCGCCGCCGCCGTGTTCTGGGCGCCGCTCGGCGCGGGGGTGCCGCGGACGCTCTTTCTCGCCGCGGTGTTCGCCCTCCTCGCGTGGATCAACGTGCGCGGCGTGCGGCAGGGGACGCGCGTGGTCGAGGTGGTGACGGTGGCCAAGCTGCTCCCGCTCATCCTCCTCGTGGCCGTCGGGTTCTTCGTGGCGCCGGCGGCTTCCACGCCGGTGGTCGTCGAGCCGCGCGTGCTCGGGCGGACGATGGTGATCCTCATCTTCGCCTTCGCCGGCGTGGAGAGCGCGCTCGTGCCGAGCGGGGAGGTGCGCGATCCGGCGCGGACGGTGCCGCGCGCGCTCGCGATCGCCATGGTGGTGGTGACGCTGCTCTACGTGGCGATCCAGCTCGTGGCACAGCGCGCGTTGGGCGTGGCCGCGCTCGCGGCGGCGCACGACGCGGGGCTCTCCGAGGCGGCGCGGCGCATCGCCGGCCCGGTGGGCGGGACGCTGCTCGCCGCCGGCGCGGTGGTGTCCATGCTCGGCCACGTGAGTGGGATGACGCTCGCCACCCCACGCGCGCTGTACGCGCTCGGCCGCGACGGCTTCATCCCCGGCGCCTCGCGCGCCATCGCCGCCGTGCATCCGCGGTGGCGGACGCCATGGGTCGCCATCCTCGTGCACGTGACCATCGCCGCCACGCTGGCGATCAGCAGCAGCTTCGCGCCGCTCGCGATCCTCGCCAACGTCTCGGTGCTCGTGCTCTACCTGCTGTGCTGCGTCGCGGCGTTCGAGCTGCGGCGGCGCGACGTACGGGCGGGGGGCACCCCCTTCCGCGTCCCCGGCGGCGCGGCCGTGCCGGTGGCCGCGGCGGTGGTGATCGTGTGGATCCTCGCGCACGCCACCGTGCGCGAGTTCGCCGTCGTCGGGGCCGTGCTCTGCGTGGCCACGCTCCTCTACGTGGCGACGGCCCCCGCGCGCCGCCGGCCGCTCGCCTCCGCCTCCGAATCATGACCGATCCGCTCCTCCGCTTCCGCGCCGAGTTCCCCATCGTGGAGCGCACCACCTATCTCGTATCCAACTCCCTCGGCGCCATGCCGCGCGCCGTGCCGGAGCGGCTCGCCGAATACGCCGACGCGTGGCGGGAGCTGGGGGTGCGCGCGTGGGCGGAGGGGTGGTGGGAGATGCCGGTGACCGTCGGCGACGAGATCGCGCCACTGATCGGCGCCGGCGCCGGCGAGATCGCGATGCTCCCGAACGTCACCATCGCGCAGGCCTCGGTGCTCTCGGCGCTCGACTACACCCCCCCGCGCGACACCGTGGTCATGACGGGGCTCGACTTCCCGTCGGTGCGCTACGTGTACGAGGGGCTGGCCGCGCGGCTCGGCGCGCGCGTGGTGGTGGTGCCGAGCGATGACGGCATCGGCATCGACACCGAGCGCGTGCTCGCGGCGATCGACGAGCGCACCCGGCTCGTGGCCGTGTCGCACGTGCTCTTCCGCTCCGCCTACGTGATGGATGCGGAGGCGATCTGCCGCCGCGCGCACGAGGTGGGCGCGCTGGTCTCGCTCGACGCGTTCCACTCGGTGGGCGTGCTCCCCGTGGACGTGCGGCGCACGGGAGTGGACTTCCTCGCCGGCGGGGTGCTCAAGTGGTTGTGCGGCGGCCCGGGGGGCGCGTTCCTGTACGTGTCCCCCGCGGTGCGGGATGCGGTGGCCCCGGCGTTCACTGGGTGGCAGGCGCACGCGCGGCCGTTCGCCTTCGAGCCGGCGATGGACTACGCGCACGACATTCATCGGTGGCTCAACGGGACGCCCGTGATCCCCGCGCTCTACGCGGCGATCGAGGGGCCGCGCTGCGTGCGACGCGCGGGGATCGACGCGATCCGCGAGAAGAGCATCCGGCAGACGTCGCGGCTGCTCGAGCTCGCGGAGGCGCGCGGCTACCGCACGAGCGCGCCGCGCGACCCCGCGCGCCGCGGCGGCACGGTGGCGTTCGACGTCCCGCACGGCGCCGCCGTGGCCCAGGCGCTCCTCGCGCGCGACATCCTCATCGACTACCGCCCCGACGCCGGCATCCGCGTGGCGCCGCACTTCTACACATCGGACGACGAGATCGAGGAAGCGGTGGAGGCCATTGGAGAGATAGTGGAGAGTGGAGAATGGAAGAGGTATGAGGGGAGGAGAAGAAGTGTGGTGACGTGAGATTCCAGGACCTGGTGGGTAGAACACCATGAAACGCGTGTGGCGTGTGGGGAACTGACGAGCGGATGAGCGTGGCGCTGGGGCGGGTTGGGCGCATGTGGGACAACGC
>CAMLEQ010000175.1 GCA_946479015.1 uncultured Gemmatimonadota bacterium
CGCCGGTGATGAGCACCACCGTGCCTCCCAGGTCGCGCGCCACCGCGTCGGCATCGAACACCACCGGCTCGCGCACCAGCAGGTGCTCCAGCTCCACGTCCGCGAGCGTCGCGCTCCGCGCGTGCCGGCCACCGCCGTCCCCGCCCTGGAGCGACTCGGCGAGCGAGGGGAGCCGCTTGAACTCCACCTTCGCCCGCAGGCAGCGGTCCACGATGCGGCGCATCTGCTCCGGCGTCGCGCTCGGGATGGCGATCACCACCAGGCTCGCGCCGTGGCGCCGCACCGTGCTCTCGAGCGCGGTCACGTCTCCCACCACGCGCACGCCGTGGAGCGATGTGTTCAGCTTCGCGGGGTCGTCGTCGAGCAGCGCCACCGCCGTGAGCGCGCGCGAGCCGTCGTGGCCGAGCGCGCGCAGCAGCCGCTCGGCCGCCTCCCCCGCCCCCACCACCACCGTGCGCCGCGCGTCGGACGCCTCGCGCCAGAGCCGCCCCCGCCCCTCGCGCGCCGCGCGCACCGCGAAGCGCGCGCCGCCGGCGAGCAGCAGCGTGGCCATCCACTCCACCACGAACACCGGCGCCGGGATCGCGCGCCCCGCTCCCGCGAGCGACAGCGCGGCGAGGAAGCAGATCGTCCCCGCCGTGGTCGCCAGCGTGAGGTCGATCAGGTCCTGCTGCCCCACGTGCCGCCAGGAGCCGCGGTGCAGACCGAACGCGGCGAATGCCGCGAGGCGGATGAGGAGCAGGAGCGGGAGCGACTCCCAGAACGCGAGCTGGGCCGCCGGCGGCACCGCGCCGTCGAAGCGGAGCGCGAACGCCGCGCGGTACGCGAGCATCACCAGCACGGCGTGCGTGAGCAGCACCAGCGGCCGCCGGTGGCGGATCGCGACTCGATAGAGCGTGGACACGGAGCTCATCCGGCGGCGCGCGTCGATTCGCGGTCGTTCGTCGGCACCATGTCGGCGTCGGGACGCGCCTCGAGTTGCGCCCGTCCATCGGCGCGCCGGCGGTCCCTCGGGCGGCGGGCCGCGATCCGGCGCATCGTGGAGGCGATCACCGCGAGGTCGGTGAGCGGCGTCGCTTCACGCGCGTAGTGGAGGTTCAACCTGATCTTCTCCGGCACGATCTCCTCGAAGTAGAACCGCTCCGGATCGGCGACGCGGGCGAGCAGCGTCGCCTCATCATAGAAGCGGAGCGAGGCCGGATCAGTGATCCCGGGCACGAGCCCCAGCACCTCGCGCTGCGCCGGCGTGTAGCGCGCGAGCAGGTGCGGGACCTCGGGGCGGGGACCCACCAGGCTCATGTCGCCGGCCACCACGTTCAGCAATTGCGGCAGCTCGTCCAGCTTGCGGCGGCGGAGCCATCCTCCCACGCGCGTCACGCGCCGGTCGTTCCCCACCGTGAGCGGCGCTCCCATCCGCTCCGCTCCCACCACCATCGTGCGGAACTTCCACATGCGGAACGTCCGCCCGCCGGCACCCACCCGCTCCTGGCGGAAGAACGCCGGACGTCCCTCGAAGAGCACGATCACCAACGCGATGGCCGCGAGCACGGGCGCCACCACGACCAGCCCCAGCAGCGCGCCGCAGAGGTCGAACGTCCGCTTGATGCGCGTCATCCGCGTCATGGGCGTCATCGACGGTATCGGTCCACGACGTCCTGCACCGCGGTGACCACGTCCTCCACGTCACGCGCCGAGAGCCCGGGGTTGAGCGGGATGCTGATCATCCGCTCGAAGCTCTCCCACGCCACCGGGAAGTCGTGCGGGGCGTAGCCGTAGCGGTCGCGGTAGTAGGGGTGCGCGTGCACGGGGATGAAGTGCACGGAGGTCCCGATGTTCCGCGCCGCGAGCTCGTCGATGAACCGGTCGCGCCCGATGCGCAGCGCCTCCGGCTCCAGGCGCAGCACGTACAGGTGCCAGGCGTGCCGCACCTCGGGGCGCTCCACCGGCACGCGGAGCGCGTCCATCGACGAGAAGGCGGCGTGGTACGCGTACACCACCTCGCGCCGCCGCCGGTCGAAGCGGTCCAGCTTGCGGAGCTGGCAGAGACCGATCGCCGCCTGGATGTCCGTCATGTTGTACTTGAAGCCCGGGGAGTGCACCTCGTAGCGCCAGCTTCCCCCCTTCGCGTAGCGCGAGATCGCGTCGCGCGACATGCCGTGGAGGCTGATCGGACGCGCGCGCTCGAGGAACCCGGCGGGGCCGGTGAGCATCCCCCCCTCGGCCGTGGTCAGGTTCTTCGTCGCGTAGAAGCTGAACGAGGTGGGATTCTCCCCCGCGCCGATCGTGCGCCCCTTGTAGTACGCGGGGAGCGCGTGCGCGGCATCCTCGATGACGGCGATGCCGTGCGCCGCGGCCAGCGCGCCGATGGCGTCCATGTCCGCCGGGTGGCCGGCGTAGTGGACGGCGATGATGGCGCGCGTGCGCGGCGTGATCGCCCGTTCGACTGCGCGCGGATCGATGTTCAGCGTGTCCGGCTCCACGTCCACGAGCACCGGACGCGCCCCCACGTGCTCGATCACGTTCACGGTGGCCGCGAAGGTCATCGTGGTGGTGATCACCTCGTCCCCGTTCCCGATCCCGAGCGCCACGAGCGCGGTGTGCAGCCCCGCCGTGCACGAGTTGAGCGCGAGCGCGTCGCGCGCCCCCACGTAGCGCGCGAACTCGCGCTCGAAGGCCCGCGTCTTCGGTCCGGTGGTGAGCCAGTCGGATCGGAGGGTGTCGGCCACCTCGCGCACCTCCTCCTCGCCGATCACCGGCGGGGAGAAGGAGAGAAAGTCGGCGCGCGCCGCATAGCCGACTGGAGCGGAGGCAGGCGCGGCCGGCGTGGCCGGGGGCGGCGGGACCAGCTCCGCCCCGTGCGACGCGTCGCGGTAGACCGCGATGCTCGCCGCGCGCTCGGTGCTCGAGATTCGCCGCGCGCGCTCTCCCCCGGCGATGGGGAGCGATGGGCGCGACACGTCACCGGGCGCAGGGCCCGGCTCGATGCCGCGGTTCGACTCGGAGGGCAGTGCCACGGATCCTCCGTTGCTACGGCTTCCACTCCGCCCCGCGAGCACCAGAGACGGTGCCGGAGGGCGTATTAGACATTTCTAACTATTCATGCGGCGTAGAGTACGACGGCAGGGCGTGCGGGTCAATACGAGAAACCATTGCGCGACGAGAAGGTTACCCCGTCGTAGCGGGACGCAACGTTCGTAGAAGAAGGTCTCTCCGCGCCTATCGATTCGGATGTCGCAGCGCCGCCGCATCAGCGGTCAGTTCGACCGTGACCTCGATCACTCCCGGCGGATGACCCCGACCTGATGCGTACACAGCCACGGGATCGCCGAGAGCGCCGCCGCGAGCGGCCACAGCCGCGGCGCGAGCGCGCGCGCGGCGGGGGGCGCCAACGTCGCGCGCCGCAGCTCGAGGCGGCAGCCGGGAAAGAGCGCGCGGATCTCCCGCCGCGTCACCCCGCGCACGTCGGGGTTCCACGGATTGCTCACGTGGAAGTCGTACCAGAGCACCAGCCCGCGCCGCGCGAGCACGCGCATCATCTCGCGCGCCACACACGCGCGCACCGACGCATCGAGGATCGAGGTGAACACGGTGGATTGGAGCACGATGTCGAACGTCCCATCGCGGAAGGGGAGCATGGCGCCGCTCGCCGCCGCGAGCCCCACCGCGCTCGCGCACGCGCGCCGCGCCTCCACCGTTCGCGCGTGCTGGAGGTCGATCCCCGTCACCTGCCGCGGCTCCGCGCCCCACTGCACGAGCGCGCGCAGCCAGTGCCCGGTGCCGCACCCCACCTCGAGCACGCGCGCGCCGCGCAGCGACGTCACTCCCGCGCGCGCGAGCGCCCGCAGCATCCCGCGCTCGGCGCCGTGGATGAGGAACGCGTGCGCGGGATTCAGCCACGAGTAGCGCCCATCGTCGCGGCGCGCGGCGTACACGCGGCGGATGCGCTCCTCCTCCGCGCGCCGCGCGCCGCCGTCGCTCACGCGCGAGGCTCCCGCGCGAGCGACTGCTCCAGCTCGCGCACGAACCGGGCGGCGATCGCCGCCCGGTCGTAGTGCCGCTCCGCCGCGCGCCGCCCGTTCGCCCCCAGCTCCGCGCGCAGCGCGGGCGCGTCGCGCAGCCGCCGCAGTGCCTCCACCAGCCCCGCCACATCGCCGGGCGCCACCACCACCCCCGCGCGGTGCTCGCGCACGATCGCCGCCGCCTCTCCGTGCGCCACGAGCACCACCGGACGCCCGCTCGCCATCGCCTCGTACAGCTTCGACGGCACCGCGCCGGGGAGCCCGAGCCCAAGCGGCACCACCAGGATGTCCGCCGCCGCGAGCAGCGGCGGCACCTCCGCCGCCGGCCGCGGATCGAGGAAGCGCACCCCATCCTCCAACCCCTCGTCGCGCGCGCGCGCCACGAGCTCACCCTTCACCGGCCCCTCGCCCATGAGCACGAGGCGGGGGCCGCCGTCCCCATCCGCGTGGAGCACCCGCGCGGCGTCGAGGAGCCTCGGGAGTCCCTGCGCGATCCCGTGCAGCCCGGCGTAGAGCGCCACGCATTCGCCATCCCGCGCGCCGAGCGCGGCGCGCGCCGCCGGCGTCGCGCGCTCCGCGCCGAACGCCGAGCACTCCACCCCGTTCGACAGGTGATACGCGCGCCGCCCCGGGTGCCGCCGCTCGATGTCCGCCACGATCTCCCGACTCTGCCCCGTGATCATCCACGCCCGGCGATAGCACCACCCCTCCAGCCGCGCGCTCGCGCGGTGCACCATGCTCCCCTTTCGCACCACCCCCAGATGCACCGCGCTCTCCGGCCACAGGTCGGACACGTTGAAGATGAGCCGCGCCCCCTTCACGCGGCTCAGCCACGCCCCGGAGAGTCCGAGAAAGAGCGGCGGGCTCTCCACCATGAGATAGTCCGGGCGCGCCAGCGCGAGCGTGCCCACCGCCGCGGACGACAGCACGAAGGAGAAGTAGTTGGAAAGCCGGTGCAGGTAGTCGGCCTTCTGCGTGGGGTACACGAACGTCCGCAGCACGCGCGCGCCGTCGAGCTGCTCGCGCCGGTGCAGCCCGCCGTAGCCGTCGTGGATGCGCCCCGCCGGATAGCTCGGCATCGCGGTGAGCACCTCCACCTCGTGTCCCGCGCGCACGAAGTGCGAGGCCAGGCTCGCGAGCCGGCGCTGCGGCGCGCCGATCTCCGGCGGATAGTACTGCGTGAGGATCGCGAGCCTCATGCGCGCCCGCCCGCGCCCCGCGCCCGCGCGCGCTCCTCGGGAGAGAGCGCGCACACCACGGCGCGCAGCTTCCCGTTCGCCTCGCGCGGCACCGCGGGCACCGCCTCGAGCACCACCTCCACGTCCCCCATCCGGTCGCGGATCCGCTCGGCCATCGCCGCTCCATCGGCCGCGCCGTACCCCGGCGCCGGCACGAAGCGCACGCGCACGCGGCCGAGCGTCTCCTGGACGATCTGCGCCTCGTGCACGGGGAGGCGGCTCTTGAACACCGGATCCAGCCGCCCCACCGCGCGCCCATCGCGCGTCCAGAGCACGTCGTCGGAGCGCCCCTCCAGCCGCGCGAGGCGCGGGAGCGCGCGACCACACGCGCACGGCGCCTCGTCGGGCGCGAGCGCGCCGCGGTCGCCCAGGCGATAGCGCACGAGCGGCATGTCGGGGTTGGCGAGACCGGTGCACACGAGATCCCCCGTGTCCCCGAGGGGCACCGGCGCATCGCCGCCGAGCACCTCCACGTGCCCCGCCTCCGGCCACAGGTGCAGCGCCCCGTGCTCGCACTCCCCGGCCGCCGCCACGATCTCCGCCATCCCGTACGTCTCGCGCACCGGGCACCCGAACGCGCGCTCGATCGCGGCCCGCTGGTGCGCGAGCACCGGCTCGGCGTTGGTGATGGCGACGGCGAGCCCGAGCTCCCGCGCCCCGCCCTCCCCCGCGGCGGCGGCGAGCGCGTGCAGCGCGGAGGTGTAGCCGAACAGGTAGCGCACTCGATGCCGGCGCAGCGCGTCCAGGTAGCTCGCCGCCAGATCGGGCGCGAGGTGATAGCTCGACATGTAGAGCTGTCGCAGCGCGGGGTTCCACACCCAGAACGGCGGCTCGCGCCGCGCCACGGGGACCACGAGCTGCCCGCCGAGGATCGCCCACCGGTCGCGGCGGCTCACGCCGTACCAGCGGCGCCAGCGCGCCTCGAACAGCGCGTACCACGCGCGCACTGTCTCGCGGCTCCACCACAGGTCGAGCGAGCTGCCGGTGGTGCCGCTCGTGTGCTCGTGGAACATCGTTCGCGGGTCGCGGTCGTCCGCCACGAACGCGCGCGGATCCCACCGCACCTCGTGCTTCTCCAGCACCGGCCAGTGCTCCAGCAGCTCCCAGCTCGCGCGGTCGCCGCGCCGGCGGCGCGCCGCCCACCGCTCCCGGTAGAACGGCACGCGCGTCGCCGCGCGGTGGAGCACCATCGCCATGCGCTCCTCGCGCCATGCGCGCCAGCGCTCCGCGCTCCACCGGTCGCGCTCCAGCGCCGCCTCCACCAGCGTCTCCGTGTCCGGCCCGTAGCGCCACGAGCGCAGCCACCACCCGCGCGCCCCCGCGGCCACCGCGCGCACGGGCGCGGGGAGGCGGTGGTACACCCGGAGCGCGAGCGTGCCGCTCATGCGCGCTCTCCCGCCGCGCGGCGCGCGGACGGCTCCCGCGCCGCACCCGTCGCGCCGACGGCCCTCGCCGCGCGGGGCGCGCCTCCGTCTCCCTCCCCATCCCACGGCGCGATGCAGCTCTCGTCCCAGAGCGCGATCAGCACGAGCTGCCGCACGAGCGCGTCGGCGCGCGCGTCTCCCCGCTCGAACTCCGCCACGAGCCGCGCCAGCGCGCGCCGGTCGAACGGGCCATCGCGGATGGGGCGCAGCCCGGGGAGCGCGTGCACCATCTCCACCAGCTCCGGCACGCGCCGCAGGTACGCGCCCCACGGCACGCCGAACCCCCACTTGCGCCCGGCGAGCACCTCGCGCGGGAGACGGTCGCCGAGCGCGCGGCGCAGCAGCGCCTTGCTCCCGCCGCCGCGCTCGAGCCACGGCGTGCCGGTGGCCGCGAGGCGCTCCACGATGCGGTAGTCGAGGAAGGGGACGCGGCACTCGATCGACGCGCCCATCGTCATGCGGTCGTTGCGGTCGAGCAGCGAGCAGAGGAAGGTGTGCTGGTCGAGGTACATCGCCTGCCGCAGCGGCTCCCCGGGGTGCGCGCGGCGCGCCTCGTCGAGCACGTGCTCGCGGTGCGCGAAGCGACCGCGCGGCCGCATGCCGAGCGACGCCAGCTCCCCGGGGAGCACCTCGCACGCGTCGAACAGCACCATCGCCCGCAGCGACTCGAGGGAGAGCATGCGCGCCATCTTGCGCACCCGCCCGCGCGCGAGCGCGGCGAGCGCCCGCGCCGGCACCCCCGCGCGCGCCGCCGCCACCAGCGTCGGATGCCGCAGCGGACGGTAGCGCACGTAGCCGCCCAGCGTCTCGTCCGCTCCCTCGCCGGAGAGGAGCACCG
>CAMLEQ010000176.1 GCA_946479015.1 uncultured Gemmatimonadota bacterium
GTGCTCGACGGCGACTTCGGCCTGGTGGGCGAGGGCGGGCGTCGCGCGCTCGGCGACGCCGAGGCGAAGGCCGAGGACCTGCTGGCGCTCATCGAGGACCTGCTCGAGATCGCGCGCATCGAGGAGACCACCATCGAGCTGGACCTCCGCCCGGTGGCGCCCGGCGCCTTCCTGGCCGAGCTGGTGCACGAGTGGCAGGTGCGCTTCCAGCAGGAGTCGGCGCGCGTGAACGTGGATGTGGCGGAGGAGACGCCGGTGTTCCACGCCGACACCGGGCTGCTGAAGCGCGTCTTCTCCAACCTGATCCAGAACGCGCTCACGCACACGGCGCGCAACGTGGAGATCTCGCTCACCGCGCGCCGCGACCCGGCGGGGGGCGTGCTGTTCACCGTCGCCGACAACGGTCCCGGGATCCCCCCCGAGTACCACGAGCTGATCTTCCGGAAGTTCGAGCGCGTGAAGAGCCCGGAGATCCCGCGCGTGCGCAGCTCGGGGCTGGGGCTCGCCTTCTGCAAGCTCGCGGTGGAAGCGCACGGCGGACGCATCTGGGTACGGAGTGCCGAGGGGAGCGGGAGCCAGTTCCACATCTCCCTCCCCATCGACCCGCCGGTGGCACACGGAGGGAACGGGGCGGGGGCGTGAAGGTCTACCTCGCCACCTGGGGGTGTCGCGCGAACCAGTACGACACGGAGGCGGTTCGCGCGATGCTCGATGCCGCCGGGCACGAGGTGGTGGCATCCCCCGAGGAGGCCGAGGCGGGCGTGTTCAACGGGTGCGCGGTGACGGCGCAGGCCGAGGCCGACCTGCGGCAGGGGGTGCGCCGCGCCGCGCGGCGGAATCCCGCGCTCCGCGCCACGGTGATGGGGTGCGCCGCCGCGAGGGACGACGGCACCATCGCCGCGCTCCCCGGCGTGGAGGCGGTGGTGCCGGGGGCCGACCTCGTGCGGCTCGCGCGCGCGCTCGACATCGACCCCGCGCTCGCCGCCGCGCGCGCCTCCCGCCAGACGGGGGCCCGCGCGCTGCTCCGGATCCAGGACGGCTGCGACGAGCACTGCACCTTCTGCGCGACCACGCTCGCGCGCGGCGCCAACCGCTCGCGCCCGGTGGACGTGCTCGTGGACGAGGCGCGCCGTCTCGCCGACCACCACGCCGAGATCGTGATCACGGGGGTGCACATCGGCACGTACGGCGCCGATGCCGGCGGCTCGCTCTCCGCGCTCGTGACGCGTCTCGTGCGCGACGTCCCCGCCGTCCGCTTCCGCCTCTCGAGCGTGGAGGCCACGGAGGTGGACGAGCCGCTGCGCGAGCTACTCGTGTCTCCCGATTCGGGGCTCGTCCCGTGGCTGCACGCGCCGCTCCAGTCGGGCTCCGACCGCGTGCTGCGGCGCATGGGGCGCCACTGGTACGACGCGGCGTCGTATGCCAGCGCCGTTGAGCGCATCGCGCGCGATGCGCCGGTGCTCGGACTCGGCGCCGACATCATCGCCGGCTTCCCGGGCGAGACGGACGAGGATCACCGCGCCACGCTCGCGCTGGTGGAGGCGCTTCCGTTCACCGCGCTGCACGTCTTCCCGTTCTCGCCGCGCCCGGGCACCGCCGCCACGCGGCTGCCGGGGCACGTGCGCGAAGCGGACGTCGGGCGCCGGAGCGCCGAGTTGCGCGCCGCCGGCGCGCGCAAGAGCGAGGCGCACCGCGCGGCGCGCGACGGCGGCATCGCGGACGTGGTCGTCGTGTCCGGTCCCCCGGAACGGAACGGGCTCACCGAGGACAACCTCACGGTCGTTCCGACCGACGGCGCGCCGCCGCGCGGCACGCGCTTTCGCGCCCGGTTGCGGGTGGAGGGGCGCAGGCTGTTCGCGTCGCCGCTGGCATGGTAACTTTCGGCATGACCACTACTTCGCGTGGCACCGTGTACATCGAGACGTACGGGTGCCAGATGAACGTGAGCGACTCGGAGCTCATGTACGGCCGCCTCGCCGAGTACGGCTACGAGGCGGTGGACGGGCCCGACGGCGCCGACGTCATCCTCGTGAACACGTGCGCGATCCGCGACCACGCCGAGCAGCGCGTGATCGGCCGCCTCGGGGAGCTCAAGCGGCACATGAAGGCGGACACGGTGCTCGGCGTCACCGGGTGCATGGCGCAGCGCCTCGGCCCCGGCCTCCTCGAGCGCGCGAAGCACGTGCAGCTCGTGATCGGCCCCGACGGCTATCGCGCGCTCCCCACGCTCATCGAGGGCGCGCGCGCGGGGGAGCGAGTGGCGAAGGTGGACTTCGATCTCGAGGAGCACTACGAGGACTTCCACGCGCGCCGCTTCGACGGCGTGCGCGCGTGGGTGCCCGTGCAGCGCGGGTGCGACTACCGGTGCACCTACTGCATCGTCCCCACCACGCGCGGACCGGAGCGCAGCCGGAAGCTGGCGGATGTGGTGCGCGAGGTGCACGAGATCGCGGCGCACGGGATCACCGAGATCACCCTGCTCGGGCAGACGGTGAACTCGTACCACGACGGCGAGCACGATTTCGCCGATCTGCTGCGGGCCACGGGCGTCGTGCCGGGGGTCCGGCGCGTGCGCTTCACCAGCCCGCACCCGAACGACTTCAGCGACCGCGTGATCGCGGCGATGGCGGAGACGCCCACCGTGTGCGAGCACGTGCACCTGCCCATGCAGTCCGGCTCGTCGCGCACGCTCAAGCGCATGCTGCGGCGCTACACGCGCGAGGGGTACCTGGAGTGCGTGGCGCGGCTGCGCGCCGCGATCCCGGGACTCGCGCTCACCACGGACATCATCGTGGGCTTCCCCGGCGAGACGGAGGAGGAGTTCGCGGAGACGCTGAGCGCGGTGCGCGAGGTGGGCTTCGACGATGCGTTCACGTTCAGGTTCTCGCCGCGCGAGGGGACGCCGGCCACGCGCATGCCGGCGGAGCTGATGGTGCCCGACGACGTGGCGAGCGAGCGGCTGGAGCGGCTGATCGAGGTGGTGCGCGAGGGGGCGCGCGCGCGCAACCTCGCGCTGCTCGGGAGCACGCACGAGGTACTCGTGGAGAAGGTGTCGCGCCGCGGCACGCTCCTCCAGACCCGCACGCGCCACCACCGCACCGTGCTCGTGCCGGGGGACGAGTCGATGATCGGACGCTATCTCACGGTGGAGCTGACGGGCACCACGGGCTCCACCTTCACCGGCGCGGTGGTGGCGAAGCGCCAGGCGCTCCCGCTCGCCGGATGAAGAACCTTCTCGAGGGCACCGTCCGCGCGCTCCACGGCGAGCTGCGCGCGCAGAACCCGCAGTTCTGCGCCTGCGAGATGTGCCAGGCGGATGTGGAGGCGTACGCGCTCAACATCGCGCGCCCCCGCTACAGCGGGGGAACGGCGGTGGGACAGGCGCTGATCGCGCTGGACCTGCAGCGCGACCAGACGCGCGCCGAGCTCGCGGTGCTCGTGCTGGATGCCATGCGCCGGGTGGCGGCGAGCCCGCGCCATGCGGCGCGGGACTCGGGCCCCGGGAGTCGGGAATCGGGAGGCACGGCGGGCGAAGGCTGAGGGCCGGATCGCCGGCGGCCACGGCGCTTCCGGCGGCAATGAACGGGTGGCGATCGCGCGGCGGACGCGTCGCATGATCGCGGGATGACCATCGGACTCGGGTGCCGAGCACCACGAGTCCCGGTTCCCGCGTCCCGAGTCCCGTGCCGTCATGCCCCTCATCGCCCAGGCTGTCCTCGTCTACGCCGCCGGACTCCTCGTGGGGTTCGGCGGCGCGTTCGTGTCGGGGATCGCGCTGGCCGCGCTGGGCGGGGTGGCGGCGGGCGCGCTCCTGTTGCGGCGCGATGCGCGCGTGCTCGCCCTGGCGGTGACGGGGAGCGCGGCCGTGCTCGCCGCACGCGCCACCGCGCGCCGCGACGCGGCGTGCCTCTCCCGGCTCGCGCGCGCGCGCTCGTGGCGCGTCACGCTCGACGTCGCGGCGGCGCCGGGGGCGTTCGTCCCGGGTACGGCATCCGCCTCGGGGTGCACCGGTCGGGCGGCGCTGGCGGTGGTGCGGGGGAGTGCCGCGGCCGGGGAGGAGGTGCGCGCGTTCGGCGACGGAGCCGCCGGCACGCGCGGCATCGTCGTCAGGCATGCGCGGCTCGCGCGCGTCGGCGATCGCGCCATCCTGCCCGCGCTCCGGGCCGCCGCGGGCGCGCGCATCGACCGCGTCTTCCGCGCCGACGCGCCGCTGGTGCGCGCGCTCCTCATCGCCGACACACGCGCGCTCGATCCCGCGCTGCGCGACCGCTTCGCGGCCGCCGGGATCGTGCACATGCTCTCCATCTCCGGCCTGCACGTCGCGATCATCGCGGCGGCGATGGAGCTGCTCTTCATCGCCGTGCGCCTCCCCCGCGGCGCGGCGCTGCTCGCCGCGATCGCCGCCACCGCCTTCTACATCGCCGTGATCGGCGCGCCCCCGCCCGCCGTGCGCTCCGGCGTGATGCTCGGGGTGGCCGCGCTCGGGCGCATCGCGCAGCGCCCCACGTCGCCGTGGGCCGCGCTGGCCATCGGCGCCGCCGTGCCGCTCGGCGCGCCGCGCACGGTGCTCGACATCGGGTGGCAGCTCAGCGTGCTCGGCATGGCCAGCCTGATCGCGAGCGGCGCGCTCGTGCGGCGGTGGATCGTGCCGCGCCTCGACGGCTGGCGCGCGTCGCTCGCCGCCGTGGCGCTGACGTCCACCGTGGCGTCCGCGGTGAGCGCGCCCCTCGTGGCGTGGAGCTTCGGGCGCGTGAGCCTGGTGGCGCCGGTCGCGAACATCGTGGCCACGCCCGTGATCGGCGTGCTCCAGCCGGCGATCTTTCTCGCCGCCGTCTGCGCGCCGGCGCTGCCGCTGGCGCGGCTGCTCGCCGACGCGGCGCACCCGCTCATCGTCGCGCTCGACGGCATCGCGCGCGTGGGGGCGGGGCTCCCCGCCGCGTCGCTCACCGTCGCGCCCACGCTGCGCGGCGCCGTGCTCGCCGGCGGCGCGAGCGCCGCGCTGCTCGTGGCGTGCGTATCTCCTTTCCCGGCGCGCGCCGGCGCCCTCGCGCTCGCCGCGCTCGCCGGCGCCGTCTGGCTCCCCCTCCTGCCGGTTCACCCGGGGGCGGTGGAGCTCCACCTCATCGACGTGGGGCAGGGCGACGCCATCGCCCTGCGCACCCCCGCCGGGCGCTGGGTGCTGGTGGACGCGGGGCGCGACTGGCGCGGCGGCGACGCCGGCCGCGCCACCGTGATCCCGTACCTGCGCCGCCGCGGCGGCGACGTCGCGCTGTTCGTCCTCTCGCACCCGCATGCCGACCACGTGGGAGGGGCGGCGAGCGTGCTCCGCGCGCTGCACCCGGGGATGTACTGGGATGGCGCGTTCGCCGGGACGAGCGATCCGTACCGCGCATCCCTCCTCGCCGCCCGCCGCGCCGGCGTCCCCTGGCGGCGCGCGCACCCCGGCGATTCCGTGGACGTGGACGGCGTGATGCTCACCGTGCTGGCCCCCGATTCGGCGTGGATGACCACGCTCGACGATCCCAACGACGCGAGCGTCGTCGTGCGCGCGCGCTACGGCGCGGTCCGCTTCCTGCTCATGGGCGACGCCGAGCATGCCGAGGAATCGTGGCTCCTGGCGCACGCGCCCGGCACGCTGCGCGCGGATGTGCTCAAGGTGGGGCACCACGGGAGTGCCACGAGCACCGGCGGCGCGCTGCTCGATGCCGTGCGTCCGCGCGTGGCGCTGGTATCGGTGGGAGCGGGGAACGCGTACGGTCATCCGAGCGCTCGCATCATGCGCGAGCTCGCCAGGCGCGGCGCCGTCGTGCTGCGCACCGACCGCGTGGGGAGCGTCGTGGTGCGCTCCGATGGCCGGCACATCACCATCCAGGAGGAGGACGACCAGTGGACGCTGTCCGACGCGCGCTCGCCGCCGTGATCGGGGAACGCGTGCGACTGCCCCGGGCGCTCGCCCGCCCCTTTCCCGAGCTCGAGGCGGTGCGGATCCGGCGCGGCGGCCTTCCCGTGCGCGTGGGCGGGTGGGCGCTCGGCCAGCGCACGGTGGCCGCCATCACCCTGTGGCGCACGATCTTCGTCGCGCCCGACGTCCCCCTGGAGGCGGAACTCCTCTTGCACGAACTACGGCATGTGCACCAGTTTGAGGCGGCCGCGACCTTCCCCGTTCGGTATCTCTGGGAGAGCATCCGACGCGGCTATCACGCGAATCGCTACGAGGCGGACGCGCGCCGGTACGCCACCGAGCGGCTGCGCGCGGCGCCCAACGACCTGCGTCGAGGAGAGGTGTCACGTGGTTAACCATACCCCCGTTTCGGTCGTCACGATCGAGCGCTTCATCATCGAGCAGGAACGACAGCACCCGGAGGCCACGGGGGAGCTCTCGGGGATCCTGTACGATCTGGCGCTCGCGGCCAAGATGATCGCGAACAAGGTGCGCATGGCCGGGCTCGCCGACATCCTCGGCTCGCACGAGACGCACAACGTGCAGGGCGAGGTGCAGCAGAAGCTCGATGTGATCTCCAACGAGATCATCATCAAGGCGATGGATCATGGCGGCCGCCTGTGCGGGATGGCGTCGGAGGAGGAGCCCGACATCATCCAGATCCCCGAAGGCTTCCGCTGCGGCAAGTACCTGCTGCTCTTCGACCCGCTCGATGGTTCGTCGAACATCGACGTCAACGTCCCCGTGGGCACCATCTTCTCCGTGGTGCGCAAGATCACGCGCGGCACGCGCGGGGAGATGGAGGACATCCTGCAGCCGGGGCGCCGGCAGGTGGCCGCCGGTTACGTGATCTACGGCTCGAGCACGATGCTCGTGTACACCACCGGCCAGGGGGTGCACGGCTTCACCCTCGATCCCTCCATCGGCGAGTTCCTGCTCTCGCACCCGAACATCCGCATCCCCGACAACGGGCGCTACCTGTCGGTGAACGACTCGTACGAGCAGCACTGGGACGACCGCGTGCGCGCGCTGATGCGCCGCTACCGCGGAATGGATGGCGATCGCAAGGCGCTCAACGTGCGCTACGTGGGGAGCCTGGTGGCCGACTTCCACCGGAATCTCCTGGGCGGCGGCGTGTTCTGTTATCCGGCGAACGCCAAGACCCCGCGCGGCAAGCTTCGGTTGCTGTACGAGGCCAACCCGCTCGCGTTCGTGGTGGAGCAGGCCGGCGGCGCCGCATCCGACGGGACGGGGCGCGTGATGGACATCCTTCCCACGGAGCTCCACCAGCGCACGCCGCTGTACATCGGCAGCCGGAGCGATGTGGAGCTGGCGAACGAGATGCTCGCGGGGGTGCCCTCCGGCGTCGGCGCCTGACGCGGCCGATGCCGGGCGCCGGCGAGCCGGCGCGCCAGCGCATGATGTGACGGGGGGCCGGACGCGATCGCGTCCGGCCCCCCGCGTCGTCGTGGCGGCGCGGCCGGCAACGACACCACCCCCCGGGTCGGCTGTGGAGAATTTATCTTCCCGGTGCGTGACAGTGGACGCGCCGAAGGCAC
>CAMLEQ010000177.1 GCA_946479015.1 uncultured Gemmatimonadota bacterium
GCCGCTGTGGACGTCTGTCGGCGGAAGGCGGAATCGGCGTCGGGGCATTGCCGGGGCATGCCGTCACAGCGCGCTCATCGCCCGGCGCAGGCGCTCCGCCGCCTCGTGCGCGATCGGCGCGAGCACGCCGCCTTCGCCGCCCCCCGCGAGCTGCATCTGGCGCTCCGGATCGAGCGCCGCCACCACGCTCGTGCCGCCGTCGTCGCCCGCGTATACGACGACGTTGCACGGGAGCAGGAGGCCGATGTTCAGGTCCGCGTCCAGCGCGCGCTGCGCGAGCGCGGGATTGCACGCGCCGAGGATCACGTACGGTCGGAACGACGTGCCGAGCTTCTCCCGGAACGTCGCGGCCATGTCGATCTCCGCCGCGACGCCGAAGCCCTGGGATGCCAGCGCGGCGCGCGTGCGCCGCACGGCCTCGTCGAACGGCACATCGAGCGTGGTCGCGAAGCCGTACTGCAGCGTGTCGGTGTGCATGCTCCCTCCCCTTCGCCGGGATGGTGATCGGACACAGGGTAGGCGCGCCATCGCCGCGGTACAATCGGGGATTCGCATCGACACACGTCGGCGACGCGCCCCATCGCGCGCGGTATCCCCGCCCGCGCCCCGCACCCCGCACCCCGCCCCGCTTGACGCCCACTGCCCCACACCGAGATTGCCTGAAGACCCCGCCGGGATGCGGCGGACTTCGCCGCCGCGGGCGCGGGGTGCCGATCAGGATCGATGCCGATCATCCGGCCCGTACCACGCACGCTCCCGCTCTGCATCGCGCTCCTCTCCTTCGCGTGCTCCCCCGGCGCGCGGGCGGGGCGGGATGCCGTCTGCGATGCGCAGGAGCTCGCGCCGGTGGTCGCGCCGCGAGGCACCGTCGCCGGCGTGGCGGACAGTGCTCCCCGCACCGCCCCCCGGAGCGACAGCGCGGCCGCTCCGGCCGCCGACACGGCGCTGCGGCTCGATCTCGATGTGCCCGCGTTCCGGCTCGACGTGTACGAGAACGGCGTTCGCACGCGGAGCTATCGCGTCGCCGTCGGGATGCCGAAGTACCGAACGCCGCGCGGCGCGTTCACGGTGACGGACGTGGTGTGGCACCCCTGGTGGATCCCGCCGGACCGGGAATGGGCGAGGAAGGAGCATCCCACTCCCCCCGGTCCCGAGAACCCGATGGGGAAAGTGAAGCTCCGATTCGGCTCGATGTACTACCTGCACGGGACGCCGGAGCCGCGGTCGATCGGCCACGCCGCATCGCACGGCTGCGTGCGCATGGCGAACGAGGACGCGGTGGCGCTCGCGCGCATCGTGCAGCGCTACACGGCACCCGCCGCCGCGCGCGACTCGGAGGAGCATTACCTGGCGGATTCCACGATCACCCGAAACGTCGCGCTCGTGCGCCCGGTCCCGATCACCGTCCGCTACGACGTGGCGGAGGTACGCGACGACTCGCTGCTGCTCTATCCGGACGTCTACGGGCTCGCCCGCGACGTGGGCGAGGCCGCGCGCGCGGTGCTGGCGAGCGCCGCGGGGGATGCGCGCCGCATCGACGATGCGCGCCTGCGCGCCGCCGTGGCGCTCGCGAGGAAGCGCCGCGTGTCCCTCCCGCTCGATTCGCTCCTCGAGGGTGGCCGACTCGGCCGTTGACCGATCGGGCGGCGCCCGCGGCCCGACGCGCCCGCGCACTTGCGACGCCCGATGAGGCCATTCATCTTCGCGATGACCGCGCGCCGGGGGAGTCACTCGTGGCGGCGTCCGAAGCCGGTTCCTGGTCCACGCACTCGAGCTCGACATCGCCTGGACGTCCGGCCGACCCGCTGGACGCCGTGGTCACCCGCGCGTCGCCGTTCGATTCCGGCAGCGACCTCGCCGCGTTCCGCCGGCTCGAAGCCGCCGAGCATCGCTCGCGCTTCCTGTCGCGCGCCAGCCTCCTGCTCGACGCGTCGCTCGACTACGAGGTGACGCTGCGCGCCTTCGCCGACCTCGTGGTGCCGGAGCTCGCGACGCTCGTGATCGTGGACGTGCTCGAGGAAGATGGCTCGGCGCACCGCGTCTGCGCCAAGCACGCGTGCACCGAGGAGATCGCCGATCTCTTCATGCGGCTCCCCGTCGGCGCGGAGGATCTTCCGATCACCGAGCGCGCGCTCCGCGGCGGCCCCCCCGAGCTCGTGGCGGATCTGGCCGCGTCACCCGGCGGTGACTCGAGCGCGGCGCTGGCGCTGCTCGCCGCGGGGTCCTGTCTCACGGTGCCGCTCGCCGCGCGCGGCCGGACGCTCGGCGCGATCGCGCTCCTCACGGACCGGAGCAGACCGTCCTACACGGCGGAGGACATGGCGCTCGCCGGAGAGCTCGCGGAGCGCGCGGCGCTGGCCATCGACAACGCCCGCCTCTACCGCGCGGCGCAGCGCGCGATCGAGGTGCGCGACGACGTGCTCGGCGCGGTGTCGCACGACCTGCGCAATCCACTCGGCGCCATCTCCATGTGCGCGACGGTGCTCGGCGCGGCGCCCATCACCCCGCCCGCGCGCGTGCGGGAGCTGGCCGACGTGATCGGCGAAGCGGTGGAAGGCATGTACCGGCTGATCGGCGATCTGGTCGACGCCGCGAGCCTCGAGGCGGGGCGCCTGTCGCTCGAGCGTCGGCCGGAGGACCTGATGACGCTCGTCGCGCGCGCGATGGAGATGTTGCGCGGCGCCGCGCGCGACGGCGAGGTGGAGATGGTGATCGAGCTGCCGGAGCGGCTCCCACCGGTGCTCGCCGACGCGCAGCGCGTACTCCAGGTGCTGTGGAACCTGCTGGGGAACGCGGTGAAGTTCACGCCGGCGGGCGGACGCGTCACCACGCGCGCGGCCGTGGATGGCGGGTTCGTGCGGGTGGCGGTGACCGACACCGGCGTCGGCATCCCGGCGGAGGATCTTCCACGCATCTTCCATCGGTTCTGGACCAGGCCGCGGAAGGGGTCCGCTCCGAGCACGGGACTCGGGCTCGCCATCGCGCGCGCGCTCGTGGAGGCGCACGGCGGACGCGTCTGGGTGGAGAGCGCCGTCGGACGTGGGAGCACCTTCCACTTCACGCTGCCGGTGGCCGCTCCGGAGTGGTGATCGCTCCCGGGTGCGGTGACCTCTCCTCCTGGCTCCCGGCCGCCCTGTCCGGCTCCTCCTCCGGAGGGCTGTAGAGCAGCAACGGCAGCCTGGTGCCCCGCATCACCTTGTCGGCCACGCCCCCCACCAGCAGGCGCGACAGTCCGTGCGCCCTCGTGGTCATCGCCACCAGATCGAACGACGCAGAGCGCGCCCGCTCGAGGATTCCAGCGGCGGCGTTCTCCGCCACCTGCACCTCCTTCCGCACCTCGAGCCCGGGGTGGCGACTGCGCAGCCGTTCCGCGATGGAGCGCAGGTAGGCATCCGAGTGCACCGTCTGCGCCCGGAGCAGCTCGCGGTCGAGCGCCAGCGGCACCGCGATGTACGCGTACGGGTGCATCGGCAGGATCACCGGGCCGATCACGTTGAGCAGGGTGATGCGCGCGCCGAGCATGTCCGCGAGATCGGCCGCGTGCTCGAGGATCTCCTCCGCGCGCGGCGACCCGTCGAGGGGCACGAGGATGCTCCCGAGCTCTCGCCCGGCGAGGGGGTCCGCCGGCTTGCTGGAGGGGCGAAGGAGGAGCACCGGCACGGTGGAGCGTCGCATCAACTGATCGGCGACGCTGCCGATCCACGCCCGGCTCATGCCGGTCCGGCCGTGCGTGGTCATGACGATCAGGTCCGCGCGCTGCGCCTCCGCCGCCTCCTCCAGGCAGGACACCACGGATCCGTCCGCCACGGAGAACGTCAGCGACGCACCGCTCCTCGCCAGGCGCTCGAGGAGCTGCTCGAGGTACTGCAGCTCCACCTTGTGCATCAGATCGTCCAGCTCGGCGAGCCGGGCCGTCGCGTGCTCACCGGAGCGGAGGTGGACGCGCACGAGGTGCACCGCGGCCCCCCGCCGGCCCAGCGTGATGGCCAGCGGGAGGGCGTGTTCGGCGAAATCCGACCCGTCGAGCGGGACGAGGATCGTGTGCAGCATGAAGCAGTCGCGCCGAGGCTGGATCCGGGACGGTCGATGCGCGCGCGCGCCGTGTCCATCACGGAAAGGCCGAATGCGTGTGGTGAATCCCCCGAATCACGCCGCGCGGATGCGCCTGCCGCGCGGCGCTCGCAGTGGGGCGCCCGACAGCGACTCGGGCGAACGCCGACAGACGCCGCCGCGCGTGGTGCCCAACATCCGTCGGTACACCGGCCGCGAGCTCACGAGCCGCAAAGAGGTCCTCATGCCGACCGACGGAACTGTCACGAGCGCCACCTCCGCTCCGCTCGCTCCTCCCGCCGCGCCCGCCGCCAGCACGGGTGGCGCCACGATCACGGCGCTGGTGCTCCCACTCCAGGCGGTGGACCGCACGGCGATCGCGCGGGTGGGGGGCAAGGGGGCCAACCTGGGAGAGATGCTCCGGGCGGGACTCCCCGTGCCGCCGGGATTCGTGGTGACCATCGCCGCCTTCGAGCGGTTCTACGCCGCGGCCGCGCTGCACGAGGCGGTGAGCGCGCGCCTCGCGGGCGTCGGCCCCGACGACACCGCCGCGCTCGATGCGGCCGCGCAGGATGTGCGGCGGCTCGTGCTCGAGGGCGCGATCCCCGACGACGTGCGGAGGGCGGTGCTCTCCGCTTATCGCGAGCTGGGGCGCGACGACGGGGGACCGGCGGAGGTGGCGGTGCGCTCGTCGGCGACCGCGGAGGACACCGCGCAGTTCTCCTTCGCCGGGATGTTCGAGAGCTTCCTGCACGTGCGCGGCGACGATGACCTGATGCGCCGCGTGCGAGAGTGTTGGGCATCGACCTTTCACGCGCGCGCCATCTTCTACCGCGTGAAGCAGGGGATGCCGGCGGAGATGCCGGTGGCGGTGATCGTCCAGCGGATGATCCCCTCCGAGACCTCGGGGGTGATGTTCACCGTCGATCCCTCCACGCACGACGCTTCCCGCATCGTGATCGAGTCCGCGTGGGGGCTGGGAGAGACGGTGGTGGGCGGCCAGGTGACGCCGGACCGGTACGTGCTCGACAAGGACTCGCTCGCGGTGGTGACGCGCGCGGTGTCGCGCAAGGAGCTCATGCTCCATCGCGACGCGCGCACGGGGGAGCTGGTGCGCGAGGAGCTCGCCGGCGATCCGCGCGCGAGCGCCTCTTCCCTCTCCGATGCGGAGCTTCACACGCTGGGGGAGCTGGCGGTGCGCGCCGAGCGCCACTACGGGGCGCCGCAGGACATGGAGTTCGCGATCGCCGGTGGGACGACGTACCTGGTGCAGACGCGTCCGATCACCACCCTCGCGCGGCGCGCCGCGGAGGGCGCGCCCTCCGCGGCACGTCCGGAGCGCCCGGTGCTGCTCCGCGGCCTCGGCGCGAGCCCCGGCGTGGCCACCGGCCCGGCGCGCGTGCTCGCCAGCGCGGCGGCCGCCGCGCGGCTCGCCGCGGGGGAGATCCTGGTGGCCCGGATGACCTCACCCGACTGGGTGCCGGTGATGCGTCGCGCCGCCGCGGTGGTGACCGACGCCGGCGGGATGACCTCCCACGCGGCGATCGTGTCGCGCGAGCTGGGAATCCCGTGCGTGGTCGGCACGCGCGAGGCGACGCGCCTGCTCGCGGATGGCGCCGTGGTGACGGTGGATGGCGCCGAAGGGGTGGTGACGCTCGGCCTGCCGGCGCCGCGCGGCTCGTCAGGCACGGCGGGGCAGCGGACCGCCGAGGGAGAGCGGCGCACCGGCGAGGGAGTCGCCGCGATCACGGCGACGCGGCTGTACGTGAACCTGGCGGAGCCGGAGCTCGCCGAGCGCATCGCTCGGCGCGATGTGGACGGCGTCGGCCTGCTCCGCGCGGAGTTCATGATGCTCGAGGCGCTCGACCGCACGCACCCCAGGCGGATGCTCGCCGAGGGGCGCGGCGACGAGTTCGTGCAGCGCATGGCGGAGCGCCTGCGCGTGTTCGCGAAGGCGTTCCACCCCCGCCCCGTGGTCTATCGCGCCATGGACTTCCGGTCGAACGAGTTCCGGAGCCTCGCGGGGGGCGAGGACGCCGAGCCGCGCGAGGAGAATCCGATGATCGGCTACCGCGGCTGCTTCCGCTACGGGCGCGAGCCGGACCTCTTCGCGCTCGAGCTGCGCGCGCTGCACGAGGTCCGCCGCGAGCACCCCAACCTGCACCTCATGATCCCCTTCGTGCGGACGGGCTCCGAGATGCGCGAGTGCAAGCGCATGATCGACGCGAGCCCGCTCGGCGGCGATCCACGCCTGGAGCTGTGGATCATGGCGGAGGTGCCGTCGGTGGTCTCCTGGCTGCCCGAGTACGCGGCGATGGGCGTGCGCGGAGTCTCCATCGGCTCCAACGACCTCACGCAGCTCGTGCTCGGGGTGGACCGGGACAACGAGCGGCTCGCCCCGCTCTACGACGAGCGCGACCGCGCGGTGCTCGACGCGATCCACGCGATCATCGAGGAGGCGCACCGGCTCGGACTCACCTGCTCCATCTGCGGGCAGGCGCCGTCGGTCCACCCCGACTACTGCGAGCGCCTCGTGCGCTGGGGGATCGATTCCATCTCCGTGAATCCCGATGCCATCGAGACGGCCCGGCGCAACATCGCCGTCGCCGAGCGCCGGATGATGGTGGAGGCGGCGCGGCGCGCCGCCGGCTGATCGCGCCGGCGGCCGCCTCGCGGCTCACGGCAGGAAGGTGAGCAGGAGCTGCCCTTTCCCGTACGCGATGCGGAGCACGTCGTCCGTGGGCTTCCCGCCGCGCACCAGCGCGCTCACGGACTGCACGTCCTCGATCGAGCGCGTGAGGTGCGCCCTGCCGTCCGGCGCCTCGAGCATGAGCTGCACGCATCCATCGCGCCGGTCGTACGATGCACCGCGGAACAGGTAGCCCGTCTCCTGCGACTGCACGCCGAGCACCGGATCGTCCAGCTCGAGCGCCGTGCGGCGCCCCGCGTTCCGCTTCGTGAACGCCTCGAGCTGTGCCACCCACCGCTCCGGCGTGTGTCCCTCCGTCGCCCCCGTCAGCGCGCGCTCGATGCGGTCCACGTCGCGCACGCCGGGTTCCGGCGCCACGAGCACCGAGCAGGTGCTTCCGCGCAGGAGCGCGGCGGTGACGCTCCCCATCGTCAGCCGCTCCAGAATCGGATGGCTCTGCCGCCCGGCGATGAGCAGCTCCGCGCGCGTGGCGCGAGCGAAGGCGAGCAGCTCCTCCACCGTGGTGCCCGTGGTCGCGGTCTCCTGCACCGTGATCCCCGCCGGCACGGCGAGGAGTTGCCGCAGCCGCGCGAATCGCTCGGGAAGGGTGTGCTCGTACTCGAGGAGACGCTGGTGGAGCAGCGGATGCACCGTCTCGATCTGCGGCCACACGTGCACGAGGTGGAGCGTCGCCGGCGGGGCGAGCAGCTCCAGCGC
>CAMLEQ010000178.1 GCA_946479015.1 uncultured Gemmatimonadota bacterium
CGCGACGTGCTGGCGCGCACGGGGAAGGGGCAGCCGATCATCTTCGACGTGAAGTCCTCCCAGGCGCTCACCGACGCGATCGAGAAAGCGGGGGGCGTGCCGGTGATGTGGAAGACCGGACACTCCCTCATCAAGGACAAGATGAAGGAGATGCACGCCCCCCTGGCCGGCGAGATGTCGGGGCACATGTTCTTCGCCGAGGGATTCTACGGGCACGACGACGCGCTGTACGGTGCGGCGCGCCTGCTGCGCATCGTCGCCGACTCGGGGAAGAGCGTCTCGCAACTGCTCGCGGACGTGCCGAAGTACGTGTCCACGCCGGAGATCCGGGTGGACTGCCCGGAGGAGATCAAGTTCCGCGTGGTGGACGAGGCCGTGCGGCACTTCCGCGCGTCGCACCAGGTGATCGACGTGGATGGGGTGCGCGTGTTGTTCGGCGACGGGTGGGGGCTCATCCGCGCCTCGAACACGCAGCCCGTGCTCGTGCTGCGCTTCGAGGCGCGCACTCCCGAGCGGCTGCGCGCCATCGAGGAGGAGATGGAGGGATGGCTCCGCTCGCAGGGAGTGCGCGTCTAGCGTGCGGGCGCGGCGCGGGGTGATCCTCGCGGTGGCGGTCATCGCGCTCCTGCTGCTGGCGGGACGCGCGGTGGCCGGCATGTACGCCGAGCAGCAATGGTACGCGGCGCTCGGCGTGCCGGGCGTGTGGCGCCACGAGGCCATGCTCGCCGGCGTGCTGCGCGGCGTCTCGGGGCTCCTCGGCGCCCTGTTCGTGTTCGCGAACCTCTACGCGGTGCGGCACAGCGTGGTGTCGCTGGTGCTGCCGCGGCGGGTGGCGAACATCGAGATCGGCGAGGAGGTGCCGGGGCGCTACCTCGTCGGCGCCGCGGCCGTGCTCTCGGTGCTGCTCGGGGCCGTGCTCGCCATCCCCGGCTCGCGCTGGCCCACGCTGGCGCTGGCGCACGGCGGCGTGCCGTTCGGGGAGACCGATCCGTACTTCGAGGCCGACCTCGGCTTCTTCGTGTACTGGCTCCCGTTCGAGCACATGCTCTACGTGTGGGCGCTCATCGCCGTGCTCGCGGCGGCGGCGGTGGTGGTGTTCCTGTACGCGCTCACGCCCAGCCTGCGATGGGAGCGCGGCACGCTCTACGTGTCGCAGTACGTGCGGCGCCACCTGGTGGCGCTCGGCGCGCTGATGCTCGTGATCCTCGCGTGGAGCTACCGCCTGGATGCCTATCGCGTGCTGATGGACGGCAGCGGCCCGGCCGGGGCGTTCACGTTCTCCGACCATCGCGCCGCGATCCCCGTGAATCTCTGGCTGTCGATCCTCACCGTGGCGGCGGCGTTCGTGGTGCTGTTCTTCGGCTGGTCGGGGCAGATCCGGGTGGCGTTCGTCACGGTCACGCTCGAGCTGGTGCTCACGGTCGTGCTGCGCCAGGGCGCTCCGGTGGTGGCGCGCCAGTTCGCCGAGGTACGCGATCCCGATGTCCGGGAGGAGCCGTACCGCGCGCTGCGCGCCGATTACACGCGACGCGCGTACGCGCTGGACCGGGTGACCGCCGGCGATTCGGTGACGCTGCCCGGCGCGGCGGCGGCGATGGCGTCGCTCCCGGCCTGGGACCCCGCGGCCATCGAGCGCTCGCTCACGCGACTGCACCGGACGAACGGCGTGGTGCGCGGCATCGGCTGGTCGACGTCGCGAGACGGACTCGTGGCGGTGGTGGTGGACGGGCCGGGAGAGGGGATCG
This sequence comes from uncultured Gemmatimonadota bacterium, assembly GCA_946479015.1. The sequence continues at coordinate 1,746 of CAMLEQ010000178.1, forward strand.
GCGACGGGGAGCGCGCGGGCCCGGCGCCCGAAGCCTGGAGCGTGACGCGGCTGCGCGCGGCGGAGGCCGACGCCCGCGGTGATCCCGTGCGCGTCGCGGCTCCAGCGGCCGTCGAGCGCGCCGAGCAGTCGCTCCCTCCGGTGCTCGTGTACGACTCCGTGCCCGGGTACGCCGTGCTCTCCGACTCCCTCGGCCGCGTGGCCGCGCCCGAGCTGGGGAGCACGCTGTCGCGCCTCGCGTTCGCCTGGAGCCTGCAGAACTTCCGCCTCCTTTCCACGGATGTCGCGCGCCGCGGCGCGCGCATCCTCACGCACCGCGGCGTCCGCGAGCGCGTGCGGCAGCTCGTGCCGTTCTTCGAGCAGGGGAGCGTGGTCACGCCCATCGTCGCCGCCGACTCGCTCTACTGGGCGATGGACGTGTACGCGGCGAGCGCCGACTATCCGCTCTCGGAGCACATCCCGCTCGGCGATCGGGACTGCAGCTACCTCCACCATGCGGGCGCGGCGGTGGTGAACGCGCACACGGGGCGCGTGTCCATCCTGCTCGACGTGGACCCGGGGCCGATCGCCGAGAGCTGGAGGCGCCGCTTCCCGTCGCTCTTCGCCCCCGGCGCACTCCCCGCGGAGGTCGCGGCATCGCTGCCGCCGGCGCTGGACGCGGCGCGCGCGCAGGCCGCGGTGATCGCCGGGTACGGGCTGCGCGGCGAGCGGCCGCGGAACGGCCACCTGCCGTGGAACGCCGGAGCGGACTCGGTGCTCCGGGAGGATGCACCGGCGCTGGTCTCGCTCCGCTCGGGCGTGCTGGGGTGGACCCAGCCCGTGCTCGACTCCACCGACCGCGTGGTGGGGCTGGTGGTGGCGAGCGGCGGCCGTACGTCGGAGACCCATTGGCTCCCATTGACCTCGCCGGGGGGACGCTGGAACACGCTGGTGGAGGATCTGCGGCGCGCCATCGACAGCACCACCGCCGCCCCGCGCGATGGCCGCCTCGTGCACGGCGCCGTGCGTGTGGCGCCACTCGCCGGCGGTCCGCTGCTGGCGCAGTCGGCGTACGTGTGGCGCCAGGATGCGGCGCCGTCGCTCGCGCGCGTGGCGGTGGCGGTGGACACCACCGTGAGGACCGGCCACGACCTCGCCGAAGCGCTCGGCGTCTCTCCGCCGCCGGGCGATACGCTCGCCGCCACGCCTCGCGATTTCCGTGAGCGCGTGGCGGCGCTCTACGACGCCATGCGCGCCGCGCTCCAGCGTGGCGACTGGACCGCGTTCGGTCGCGCGTGGGACGCGCTCGGCCGCCTGCTCGCGCGCGAGCGGCACTGACCTTGCCGCCCACTTTCGCCTCGGATAGCTTGCGCCCGCCATGTCCACCATGACGGACTCGGGTTCCGCCCCGCACGGCACGGCCGTCATCGCGCTCGGCGGCAACGCGCTGTCTCCCGCGGGAGAGCGCTCCACCATCCACGACCAGTTCCGCCACACGCGCGAGAGCCTCGGCCCCGTGGTGGACCTCGCGCTCGACGGGTGGCAGTTGTGCGTGGTCCACGGCAACGGCCCGCAGGTGGGGGACGAGCTGGTGCGCAACGAGCTGGCGCGCGCCGAGGTCGCGCCGCTCCCGCTCGGCGTGCTGGTGGCGGGCACCGCCGGATGGATCGGCTACATGATCCAGCAGTCGCTCGAGAACGCGCTCCGTCGCGCGGGGAGTCCGCGCGCGGTGGCCACGGTGATCACGCAGGTGCACGTGGACGGCGCCGATCCCGCGCTCGCCACGCCGACGAAGTTCATCGGCCACGAGATGCCGGAGGCGCGCGCCCGCGCGCTCCTCGCCGAGGGGGTGGCGGTGAAGCAGGATGCGCGCGGCCGGTGGCGGCGGGTGGTGGGGAGCCCGCGCCCGCTCGCGGTGCACGAGATCGACACCATCGCGCGTCTCGTGCGCGCGGGCACGATCGTGGTGGCCTGCGGCGGGGGCGGCGCGCCCATCCGCGACGATCCCGAGCTCGGGTGGGAAGGCGTGGACGCGGTGGTGGACAAGGATCTCGCGGCCGCGGTGCTCGCGCGCGAGCTGGGCGCGACGCTGCTCCTCATCCTCACCGACGTGGATGCGGTCTATCTGGACTACGGGAAGCCGACGCAGCGCGCGCTGCGCACGCTTCCCGTGCACGACGCCGAGCGCCTCGACCGCGAGGGCGCCTTCGGCGAGGGCAGCATGGCGCCGAAGGTGCGCGCGGCGATCGACTTCGTGCGACGCACGCGCGGGCGCGCTATCATTACGGAGCTCGGCCGCGGGCGCGAAGCGGTGCGCGGCGATGCAGGAACGACGATCACTTGGGAGAGCGTGTGAACATTCACGAATATCAGGCGAAGGAGATCTTCCGCCGTCACGGGATTCCGATCCCGCCGGGCGAGGTCGCCACGACGCCCGCGGAAGCGGAGCAGATCGCGCGGCAGTTCGGCGGCACGGTGGTGGTGAAGGCGCAGGTGCACGCCGGCGGCCGCGGCAAGGCGGGCGGAGTGAAGCTCGCGAAGTCCCCCGAGGAGGCGAAGGAGCTCGCCTCGAAGATCCTCGGCATGCGGATCAAGGGGCTCCCCGTGGAGAAGGTGCTCGTGACGCCGGCCGCGGACATCGCGAGCGAGGCGTACGTCGGCATCATCGTCGATCGCGCCTCCAAGCGCGCCGTCTTCATGGTGAGCCCGGCGGGCGGCATCGACATCGAGGAGGTGGCGGCGAAGACGCCGGAGCAGATCATGCGCCTCCCGGTGGACCCGCGCTACGGCCTGCTGCCGTTCGAAGCGATGCGCATGGGCTTCTTCCTCTACCGTGACGTGAAGCAGGCGCGCGCGGCGGCGAAGATCATGCGGCAGCTCTACGACGCGTTCCTCGCCAGCGGCGCCTCGCTCGCCGAGATCAATCCGCTCGTCACCACGCCGGCGGGCGAGGTGCTCGCCCTCGACGCCAAGATGGTGATCGACGACAACGAGCTCGAGCGGCACCCCAACATCGCGCGGCTCCGTGACGAGTCGGCGGAGGCGCCGAGCGAGGTCGCGGCGCGCAATGCCAACCTCACGTTCATCAAGCTCGACGGCAACGTGGGCTGCGTGGTGAACGGCGCCGGGCTGGCGATGGCCACGATGGACCTGGTGAAGTTCTACGGCGGCGAGCCGGCGAACTTCCTCGACATCGGCGGCTCGTCGAATCCGCAGAAGGTGATCAACGCGCTGCGGATCATCACGGCGGACCCGAACGTGAAGGCGATCCTGTTCAACATCTTCGGCGGGATCACGCGCACCGACGACGTGGCCAACGGCATCGTGGCGGCCACGGCGGAGAACCCGCTCACGGTGCCGATCGTGATCCGCCTGACGGGCACCAACGAGGACATCGCGGTGAAGATCCTGGAGGAGCATGGCTTCTCGGCGATGACGGACATGGACGAGGCGGTCAAGAAAGCGGTCGCCCTCGCGACGGGAGGGAAGGCCGCATGAGCATCTTCATCGATCGGGACACCAAGCTGCTGGTGCAGGGGATCACGGGACGGGACGGGTCCTTCCACACCACCCAGATGATCGAGTACGGCACGCAGGTGGTCGCGGGCGTCACGCCGGGCAAGGGCGGCCAGACGTTCGAGGGCGGCGTGCCGATCTTCGACACCGTGGCCGATGCCGTGCGCGCCACCGGCGCGAACACGTCCGTCATCTACGTGCCGCCGATGTTCGCGGCCGATGCGATGATGGAGGCGGCGGACGCGGGGATCCCGCTCATCGTCTGCATCACCGAGGGCGTGCCGGTGCTCGACATGCTGCGCGTGTACCCGTACGTGAAGGAGAAGGGCGCGCGCCTGATCGGGCCGAACTGCCCGGGGCTCATCTCCCCGGGGAAGAGCAAGGTGGGGATCATCCCCGGCCGGATCTGCACGCCCGGGCCGGTGGGGGTCGTGAGCCGCTCCGGCACGCTCACGTACGAGGTCGTCTACCAGCTCACGCGCGCCGGGATCGGGCAGACGACCTGCGTCGGGATCGGCGGCGACCCGGTGAACGGCACGAACTTCATCGACTGCCTGGCGGCGTTCGAGCGCGATCCGGACACCAAGGCGGTGGCGATGATGGGGGAGATCGGCGGCACGGACGAGCAGGAGGCGGCCGAGTTCGTGAAGAAGCACATGACGAAGCCCGTGGTCGGCTTCATCGCCGGCCAGACCGCGCCGCCGGGGCGCCGCATGGGGCACGCCGGGGCGATCATCTCCGGCTCGGCCGGCACCGCCGCGGAGAAGATCCACGCGTTCCAGGCGGCCGGCATGGGCGTGGCCAAGCGCCCGCGCGACTTCGTCGAGCTGCTGCGCGAGCGCATGTGAGACTGTCCGACCTCGTCGTGCCCGGGCGGGTGGTGCTGCCGCTCCGCGAGACCACGCTGGCGGGTGCGGCGGGGGAGCTCGTGGAGCGTCTCGCCGCCACCGGCGCGATCGCCGATCGCGAGAAGCTGCAGGCGCGCGTGAGCGAGGAGCGCGGCGAGGACATCGTCGCGCTCGGCGACCGCGCGTTCCTCACGCACTACCGCACGGACGCGGTGGAGCAGCTCGTGCTGGCGATCGGCATCGCCCGCTCGCCCGTGGCGCGCGATGTGGGGGAGGGGGAGGGGCAGCAAGCGCACATCGTGCTGCTCTTTCTCGCGCCACCGCGGCTCGCCGCGCGCTATCTGCAGGTGCTCGGCGCGTTCGCGCGGCTCCTCTCCCGGCCGCAGGTCGTGGAGCGCATGCTCGCGGCCTCCACGCCGGAGGAGGTGGCCGCGCTCCCCGAGCTGCGCGAGACCGAGCTGCCACCGCAGCTCACCGTGCGCGAGATGATGACCGAGCGTCCGCGCACCACGCGCCCCGACACGCCGCTGCGCGATGCGGCGCGGGCGATGGTGCGCGGGGGGATCGGCGCGCTCCCGGTGGTCGAGGCCGATGGAACGCTCGTGGGGATGCTCAGCGAGCGCGAGCTGATGCGCCACATGCTCAGCAACACGGCGTTCCTCGGGGCCACCGGCCACCGGCCGGAGAGCTCCACCGAGCAGGGGCGCCGCACCGTGCGGGACGTGATGACCCGTCAGGTGCTGTGCGTCTCCCCCGACGAGGTGCTCGCGGAAGTCGCTTCATTGATGGCAAACAAGGACGTCGATCGAGTGCCCGTGGTGCGGGAGGGACGCCTCGTGGGGTTCCTCACGCGCGGGGACATCGTTCGCAAACTCATAGGATCGTGACATGGCGGGGAATCGCACGCTGACCATCATCAAGCCGGATGCCTTCTGCGCGGCGAAGGCGGGGAAGATCATCGCGCACCTGGAGGGTGCGGGCTTCCGGATCCTCGCCGCGCGGGTGATGCACCTCACCACGGCGCAGGCGGAGGAGTTCTACGCGGTGCACCGGGAGCGGCCGTTCTTCGGCTCGCTGGTGAAGTTCATGACGTCGGGGCCGTGCATGCCGATGCTGCTCGAGCGCGACGATGCGGTGGCCGCGCTCCGGAAGACGATCGGCGCCACCGATCCGGCCGAGGCCGAGGCCGGGACGGTGCGGAAGCTGTACGCGGAGTCGAAGGAGCGGAACGCCATCCACGCCTCGGACTCCGACGACAACGCGGCGCGCGAGGGGCGGTTCTTCTTCGCCGAAGCGGACACGATCCGGTGATGGCGTCGTGGGGGGACTCGGATACCGTGGTAAAGCCCGAAATGCCCC
>CAMLEQ010000179.1 GCA_946479015.1 uncultured Gemmatimonadota bacterium
CGGAGATGGGGATCGCCGAGATGCGCAAGCACGTGGACACGATGATCGTCGTGCCGAACGAGCGGCTGCTCGCCGTGGTGGGGAAGGGGATCCCCTTCGGGGATGCGCTCAAGAAGGCGGACGAGGTGCTGCTCCACGCCACGCAGGGGATCTCGAACCTGATCAGCGTGACGGGGCTCGTGAACGTCGACTTCGCCGACGTGCGCACCGTGATGCAGAGCGGCGGCTCGGCGCTCATGGGCACGGGGATCGGGCGCGGCGAGAACCGCGCGATGGAGGCGGCGCAGCAGGCGATCTCCTCGCCGCTGCTCGACAACGTGTCCATCAGCGGCGCCACCGGCGTGCTGGTGAACATCACCGGCGGCAGCGACCTGACGCTCGGCGAGGTGCACCAGATCAACGAGATCGTGCACGACGCGGTGGGCGATGACGCGGAGATCATCTTCGGCGCCGTGAACGAGCCGGCGATGCAGGGGGAGATCCGGGTCACGGTGATCGCCACGGGCTTCGACCGCGCCGTGCAGGCGGGGATCGGTGCCGTGCCGGCGGAGCCGCCGGCCCCGCCGAAAGGGACGATGGCCACTCCCGTGATCCCGTTCCCGGCGCAGCGGCCGCCGCGCACCAGCATGCCGACGCCGCGCGCCAACCCGGCGATGGACCTGCCGCGCCGTCCCGGCGGCACGGCGCCCAACAACGGGCAGGAGAAGCCCGCGCAGGATCTCAACGACATGGAGATCCCGACGTTCATCAGGAGGCAGATGGATTGAAACGACCGTCCCCCCGCCTCCTGACCTCCCTGGCGATCGGCGCCCTCGCCGTCTTCGCCCTCTCGATCGACCTGCCGCACCCCCGCACCGCCGCTCCCTTCGCCACCCTCGCCGCCGACAGCGCCCCCAAGGCGCCGGCGGCGCCCGCGTGGCACGAGCACGCCGACACGCTCCACTCCGGTGAGACGCTCTCCGGACTGCTCGCCCGCGGCGGCGTGTCCTCCGGTGCGATGGCGCGCATCCTCGACGCGGCGGATGCCATCGACGAGCGCCGTGTCCGCGCGGGGATGCCCGTCTTCGTGCGCTCGCGCGGCGCCGACTCCACTCCATCCGAGATCGTCTTCCAGCTCGCGGTGGACCGCCTGCTGCACGTGACGCGCACCGGCGACTCCACGTGGACGAGCCGCGAGGAGCGCCTCCCGTGGAAGACGGACACGGTGGCGGTGAGCGGCACGATCGACGAGAACCTGTACCAGGCGCTCGACGACTCGGCGTCGAAGCTGCTGCCCACCGGCGCGCGCGCGGAGCTGGCGTGGTCGATCGCGGACATCTACGAGTACCGCGTGGACATGAGCCGCGAGCTCCAGCCCGGCGACCGGTTCAGCGTCCTGTTCGAGCGCTCCGTCGGTCCCGGCGGGATGGTGCGGATCGGCGACATCCTCGCCGTGCGCTTCTTCCTCTCCGGCGCCGAGGTGGACGCGGTGCGCTACGCCAATCGTGAGGGGCGGGCGCTGTACTACGATCAGACCGGACGCTCCATGCGCGCGGCGTTCCTGCGCGCTCCGCTCGCGTTCCGCCGCATCTCGAGCACCTTCGGCCTGCGCAAGCACCCGATCCTCGGCACCTGGCGCGCGCACAAGGGCACCGATTACGCGGCGGCCTCCGGCACGCCAGTGCGCGCGATCGGCGACGGCACGGTGATCTTCGCCGGTCGCCGGGGCGGCTACGGGAACATGGTGGAGATCCGCCACCGGAACGGCTTCGTGAGCCGCTACGGGCACCTGCGCGGCTTCGCCTCGGGGATCCGTCCCGGTCGCGCGGTGAGCATCGGGCAGACGATCGCGTACGTGGGGATGACCGGGCTCGCCACCGGACCGCACCTGCACTTCGAGATCCTGGTGCACGGCGTGCAGCGCGATCCGAGCGTGGCGCTCGCACGGCAGGGAGGCGAGCCGCTCCCCGCCGGGGAGCGCTCGCACTTCGACACGGTGCGCGGCACGCTGCTCGCCGCGCTCGACTCCACGCGGCACACGGGCCAGTTCGCGATGCGCTGACGTTCCGCCATTGGCGGTCCGCGATCGGCCACCGGCTCCGGCGCACCGCCGAGAGCCGGTGGCCGATCGCCGTTTCCGGCGGTGAGGCACCGCGCTTCGCAATCGCGTGGCATGGTGGTACGTTAGAGCATGCTTTCGTGGCTCGTGGCCGTGGTCGGTGGTGTCGTGATCGCGGTGGGGATGTACGGCTGGCGCGAGCCGCGGATGCTCGCGCGCCGCGCGCCGCTCGTGGCGTTGCGCGCGATCGCCGTCATGCTCCTCATCGCGCTCGCGCTCGATGCGCCGTCGGGGGCGCGACACCCGCTCCCTCCGCTCGTCGCGCTCGACGCGTCCACGAGCTGGCTGCGCGACGGCGACACCGCGCTCTGGCGCCGGGCGCGCGACCGCGCGCGCTCCTTCCGCGATTCGGTGTTCCTGTTCGGCGACTCCGTGCGCGCCGCCGCGCCGCCGCGCCTCCCGGGCGATGCCGCCTCGCGCGCGCGCCCGCTCGCCGAGCGCGCGCTCGGCGCAGGGCGGCCGCTCGTGCTCATCACCGATGGTGAGCTCGACGACCCGTCGGCGCTCCCGACCTTCCCCGCGGGGTCGCGCATCGAGGTGCTCCAGCGTCCGCCCGTGCGCGACGTGGCGGTGGCCACGCTCGATGCGCCGCGCGCGGTGGTGAGCGGCGACACGCTCGAGGTGCGTGTGGGATTGCGCGCGGGCGCGCTCCCGGTCCCGGCGGGGACGCTCGCCGGCGCCGCCGGCGGACGCACACTCAACACGCGCCCCCGGAGCCCCCTCCCGGCTCGCGCGGAGCGCACGGAGACCGTGCGCGTCCCCTTCGCCGGCGCGCCGGGGGCCACGGTGCTCTCCGCCATCGTGCGCGCGACGGGGGACGCCGAGCCCCGCAACGACACCGTGTCCGTGCCGCTCGACGTGGCGCGCGCCGCCGGCGCCGTGCTCGCGTCCACCTCCCCGGACTTCGACGCGCGCTTCCTCGTCCCCGTGCTGCGCGGCGCGGTGGCGCTCCCCACGCGCGCGTACTACCGCGTGGCGCCGGGGCAGTGGCGGCAGGATGGCTCGCTCGCGCCGGTGGCCGAGAGCGCGGTGCGCGCCGCGCTGCACGACGCGCCGCTGGCGATCATCCACGGCGACACCACGTACTTCGGCGCGCCGCGCTCGGCGACCACCGGCTCGCTCGCGCTCGTGGCGCCCCCGTCGGACTCCACGGGCGAGTGGTACGCGGTGGCCGCGCCACCGTCGCCGATCGCCGCGGCGCTGTCGGGGATCCGGTGGGACAGCCTTCCGCCGGTCACCATCTCCGCGCGCGCGCTGAGCGGCGACTGGGAGGGGATCACCGTCGCGCGCGTCCGCCAGTTCGACCGGCGCCCGGCGATCGTGGGCACGGGCACGGGGCGGCGAGTGGTGGTGGTGGGCGCGGCCGGCCTCTGGCGATGGCAGTTCCGCGGCGGCGCGAGCGCCGATGCGTTCGCCGCGCTGTGGGGTAGTATATTCGACTGGCTCTCCGCGGAGCGCCCCGACCCGCGCGGCGCGATCCCTGCGGAGGGAGTGCTCCGAGCCGGAGACCCGATCCGCTGGCGACGCGGCAGCGGCACCGACTCGGTGGTGCTCGCCGTGCTGCGGCGGCGGGGGACTACCCGCGATGACACGGTACCACTCCGCTTCGGTCGCGGCGGCACGGTGGCGGAGAGCGATCCGCTCCCGGCGGGCGTGTACGACGTGCGCGTGCCCGGAGGGGCGGCGGTGCTGGCGGTGAACGCCTCGCGCGAGCTCCTGCCGCGCGCGCCGAGCGTGCGTGCCGGCGCGGTGGGCGGCGCGGTGGCCTACGGCGAGCAGCCGCGCCTGCGCGATCTCGGCTGGGCGTACGTGCTGCTGCTCGCGGCGCTGTGCGGGGAGTGGCTGCTGCGAAGGAGATCTGGACTCCGGTAGAGGGTAGGGACTGGTCGCTGGACCACCGTGAAACGCGTGTCGCGTGTGGGGAACTGACGGAGAGAGGGGCGAGGTAGAGCGAAAGTGGGTTCGTGTGTAGGCGGACTCTCTCTACCGCCGAGCCTACACGCGCTCTACCTCGCTCCTCTCCCCGTCAGTCTCCCACACGCCACACGCGTTTCATGGTGGTCCAGCCACCAGGTCCTGCACACCCGAGGCTCCATGCGCCCTGAACACTGAACTCGGACAGGCAGTAGATGCGGATTCTCAGGCGCGCGGACGACGTGCCGCGCAAGTCCCTGTGGCAGAGGATCAAGGACGTCGCCCTCATGGACGTGGGGGTGATCGTCCGCGGCGGCGTGAACCCCGGCTCCATCGAGCGACTCGAGGAGATCCTGCTCGAGTCCGACTTCGGCGTCCCCGTGACCGTGCGCCTCGTGTCCGAGGTGGAGAGCCTCGCGAGCCGCGGCAAGGTGAAGACGCAGGACGAGTTCCTCGGCGCGCTGCGCGACGGTGTGGAGCAGGCGCTCACCACCGGGAACAGCGACCCGGCGCTGCACCTCTCGGATGACAAGCCGTCGGTGATCCTCGTGGTCGGAGTGAACGGCGCGGGGAAGACGACGTTCATCGGCAAGCTCGCCGCGCGCCTCCGGCGGGAGGGGAAGTCGGTGGTGGTCGCCGCCGGCGACACGTACCGCGCCGGCGCGATCGACCAGTTGCGCGTGTGGGCCGATCGCACGGGGGCGCAGTTCGTGGGGAGCGCGCCGGGAAGTGATCCAGCGGCGATCGCCTACAACGCCATCGAGAGCGCCGCCGCGCGCGGCGTGGACGTGGTGATCGTGGACACCGCCGGACGGCTGCACACGCAGAACGACCTGATGTCCGAGCTCCAGAAGGTGGGACGCGTGATCGGCAAGCGCCTCCCCGGCGCGCCGCACGAGACGCTGCTCGTACTCGACGGCACGATCGGGCAGAACGCGGTGGCCCAGGCGAAGTCGTTCGCCGAAGCGGTGCCGCTCACGGGCGTGGTGGTGACGAAGCTCGACGGCACCGCGCGCGGCGGCATCGTGGTGGCCGTGCACGAGGCGCTCGACGTACCGGTGAAGTTCGTCGGGGTCGGCGAGAAGGCCGATGACCTGGCGCCGTTCGACGCGAAGGAATACGCGGCGGAGTTGCTCGAGGAGTAGGCGTGGATAGGACCTGGTTGCTGGACCACCATGGGACGCGTGTGGCGTGTGGGAGACTGACGGAAGGAGGAGGGAGGTACGGCGCGTGTAGGTTCGTGTGTAGGTGAACTCTCTCCACATCCGACCCTACTCTCGCTCTACCTACCTCCTCTTTCCGTCAGTTCCCTACACGCGACACGCGTTGTTCGGTGGTCCAGCCACCAGGTCCTAGGCGCTCCCCCCGGCCAAGCCCCCACCCCATGGATATCACCTATCTCAAGGGAGTAGGCCCCCGCCGCGCCGAGGCGCTCAGGCGTCTCGGCATCATCACGTCCGCGGACCTGCTCTACCACCTGCCGCACCGCTACGAGGATGCGAGCACGGTGAGCGCGATCGCGTCGCTCGAGCCGGGGATGGACGCCACGGTCATCGGCACTGTCATCTCCAAGGGGATCATCCCCACCCGGAAGGGGCTCCGCATCTTCCAGGCGGTGGTGCGCGACGAGTCCGGGATGATCGAGGCGTCGTGGCCGGGGCAGCCCTATCTCGACCGCGCCATCGCGAAGGACGACGTCCTCCTGCTCAGCGGCCCGGTGCGCTTCTTCCACGGGCGCCAGCTCCAGCCGCGCGAGTACGTGAACCTGGGCGCCGATGCGGAGGGGACCGCGGGGGGGCGCGTGCTGGCCGTGTACCCGGCCACGGAGGGGCTGTCGTTCAAGGTGATCCGTTCGCTCATCGAGCGGCACCTCGACGCGCTCCTCGCGGAGGTCACCGAGTATCTCCCGGCCGAGATGCTCCGCCGCGCCGGGGTGCCCCCGCTGCGCGACGCGCTGCGCATGGTGCATCGGCCGGCCTCGATCGCCGAGGCGATGCAGGGGAGAGCGCGGCTGGCGTTCGAGGAGCTGCTGTTCGTGCACATCCTCCACCGCCGCGCGAAGGACCTGGCGCGCGAGCGGCGCGAGGGGATCGCCTTCGTGAATCGGCGGGAGCTGACGTCCGCGCTCAAGAGCGCGCTCCCGTTCGAGCTGACGGGCGCGCAGACGCGCGCCACGCGCGAGATCGTGGCGGACATGTGCTCCGACCGTCGCATGCACCGGCTGCTGCAGGGCGACGTGGGGAGCGGGAAGACGATCGTGGCGCTGTTCGCCGCGCTGCTCGCGGTGGAGAACGGCTTCCAGGCCGCGATCATGGCGCCCACCGAGCTGCTCGCGGAGCAGCACGCGCGCACCTTCGAGCGTCTGCTGGCGCCGCTCGAGATGCGCCCGGTGCTGCTGACCGGCAGCATGGGCGCGCGCGAGCGGCGGGAGGCGGCGGAGCGCCTGGCGAGTGGAGCGCCGCTCATCGCCGTGGGGACGCACGCGCTCGTCCAGGAAGGGACACGCTTCGGCCGCCTCGGCTTCGTCGCCATCGACGAGCAGCACCGGTTCGGCGTCGAGCAGCGGGCGGCGCTCGGCGAGAAGGGGGACCGGCCGGACGTGCTGCTCATGAGCGCCACGCCCATCCCGCGCTCCCTCGCGCTCACGCTGTACGGCGATCTCGACGTGAGCATCCTCGATGAGCGTCCCCCCGGCCGGCAACCGGTGAAGACGGCGCTGCGGGCCGAGTCGTCGCGGGGGCGCATCCTCCAGTTCATCGACCGCGAGCTCGCGAAGGGGCGGCAGGCGTACATCGTGTACCCGGTGATCGAGGAGTCGGAGAAGACCGATCTCAAGGCGGCCACGACGATGTTCGCGGCGCTGGCCGAGGGGCCGTTCGCCGAACGGCGCGTGGCGCTGCTGCACGGGCGTCTCCCCGCCGAGGAGCGCGACGCGATCATGCGCCGCTTCCGCGATCACGAGATCGACCTGCTCGTGGCGACGACGGTGATCGAGGTGGGGATCGACGTCGCGAACGCCACGGTGATGCTCATCGAGCACCCCGAGCGCTTCGGCCTCTCGCAGCTCCACCAGCTGCGCGGGCGCGTGGGGCGCGGGGCGGAGGAGAGCTACTGCATCCTGCTCGGCGACGTCAGCCCCGAGGCCGCCGAGCGGCTACGCGTGTTCGTGGAGACCGACGATGGCTTCGAGATCGCGCGCGCCGACCTGCGCCTGCGCGGCATGGGCGACCTGTTCGGCGAGCGGCAGAGCGGCGTGCCCACCTTCCGCGTCGCGGACCCGCTGCGCGACGAGGCGTTGAACGCGCTGGCGCAGGACCAGGCCGCGCACCTCCTGGAGCGCGACCCGGATCTCACGCGCCCCGAGCACGCCGCCATCCGCACGACGCTC
>CAMLEQ010000180.1 GCA_946479015.1 uncultured Gemmatimonadota bacterium
TCTCGAACCCCAGCGCGTACACCGCTCCGGCCACATCGGCGTCGCGCCCGTGGGGCGCGAAGATGGTGCCGCGCACCACCAGCGAGCCCACGGTGCACGTGAACGTGGGGAGCCAGTTCAGCGCGCGCTCCCACGCGAGCCCCTGCTCCCCCAGCTCCCGCCGCTCGCCGTTCACCTGGAGCACCGGGCGCAGCAGCGGCGCCCCGGAGCCCTCGAGGAAGTCCGGCGATCCGGCGAACTCCACCGCCGCGCGCGCGCCGCGATGCAGGATGCCGATGGCGCGGATGCTGGCATCGGCCGGGTGGATGCAGGGGAGCGAGAGCCAGTGATTACCGGTGACTTGCCAGGGCATGGCGGGCGTGCGGAGCTCGTTCACGGGTGTTCACGCGAAGAGAAGGACCGGGGCAGGACGGCACGCGGCCGTCACATCGTCTCCAGCAGAATACACGCGGCGGGTGCGCGGCGAAACCGCGCCGCGATGGCGGCGGCCGCGCACGGCGCCGCCGCGCGCGCGTTGACAACCGCGGGGCGCGATGGCACTCTCCGGCCGTCAGCGGCCCCGGTGCGGGGCGCCATCGGACTGGAGACGGATGCACCCTGTGAGCACGCCATCACTGCACCGCGGGCCGCTCGCGCTCGCGGCGCGCCTGCTTCTCGTTCTGCTCGTTCCCGCCGCCGTGCGCGCGCAGGCCGTCACCGGCTTCGGGGACGACGCCACCACGCCGCCCGGCGGCCGCGTGCGCCTCACCATCGACAACGAGTGGACGCGCTACGACCAGCGCTTCACGGCGCCCGCGGGCGCGTCGATCTTCGCGCGCTCGCAGATCCGCCGCACGCCGATCACGCTCGAGGTGGGGATCCTGAACCGGCTCTCGGTGAGCGTCATGGTGCCGTCGGTGGGGACCAAGGTGATCGCCACCTACTTTCCCGACAGCACTGGCGCCGTGCACGCCGACTCGCAGGTGACCTACGACCAGAGCGGCGTGGGGGACATGGAGGTCGCCGCGAAGCTCGTGTGGCTGCGCACCATTCCCGACAGTGAGCGCTACCACCCGCGCCGCGCGGGCATTCGCAGCGCGGTCACCGGGACGTACCGCTTCGGCACCGGGAGCCCCCCGCGCCCCACGCGGCAGTTCGGCATCGGCACCGGCGACGGCCAGAACGACATCGAGGTCGCGTCGCAGTGGGACTTCATCGTGGGGCCGCGCTTCTGGGCGAGCGTGGTGGGGCGGTTCGGCCACCAGCGCGCGGACATGCGCGAGGTGCGCGTGCAGACGCCGGGCGACCCCTTCTCCCCGGATGGTGTGGTGTTCGCGAACCGGCAGCTCGGCAACTACTACCAGCTCGAGGCGACGCCGCGGCTGGTGCTCGGCGAGTACTTCTCGTTCGGCGCCCAGTACGTCTACTACCACAAGGCGGCGGACAGTTACAGCGCGGCGAGCCCACCTCCCCCCGGCGTCCCCGACCCGTCGGTGCTCGACGCACGCTCCGAGGCGCGCGAGCAGCGCTTCTCCCTCGGCGTGGTGTACTCCACCGTCGCCGCGAGCGCTCGCGGGCACGGCGCGCTCCCGCTGGAGGTGTTTCTCCGGCGCACGCAGACGGTGAGCGCCATCAACGCCGCGCCGGAAGGCACGACGTGGGCGGTGGGGCTGCGCGCGATGTACAACCTGTTCGGGAAACGGTAGGCGCACGCGCGGCTGGCGCGGCCCCGGGGTCAGGCGCTCCGCCCTCCCGACTGCCGCGCCCCGCGCCCCGCACCGCGCGCCTTCCGCGCCACCGCCGTCTCCAGCAGCTCCCGCGCATGCGCGCGGCTCACCTCGCTCTCGGCATCCCCGCCGAGCATGCGCGCGATCTCCGCCACGCGCTCCTCGCCGTCCAACACCCGCGTGTCCGCCGTCGTGACACCGCCGCGCGCGCCCTTGGTGACCACGATGTGGTTGTGCGCGCGCGCGGCGATCTGCGGCAGGTGCGTGATCGCCAGCACCTGGTGGTGGGAGGCGACGCGGCGCATGGTGTCTCCCACCTGGAGCCCCACGCGCCCGCCGATCCCGGCATCCACCTCGTCGAACACCAGGGTGGGCACGCGGTCCAGCCGCGCGAGGATGGTCTTGAGCGCGAGCATCACGCGCGACAGCTCGCCGCCGGAGGCCACGCGCGCGAGCGGCCGCGCCTCGTGCCCCACGTTCAGCGCGATGCGGAACTCCACGTCCTCGGCACCGGTAGGCGCGATCTCGGCGCGCGGCACCAGCGCCACGAGCAGGTGCCCGTCCGGCATCCCGAGCTCGGGGAGCACCGCGTCCACCTCGCGCCCGAGCCGCTGCGCGGCCGTGGCGCGCAGCTCGCTCAACGCGCGCGCCTCCTCGGCGAGCGCCACCGACGCCTCCTCCCGGCGCTGCTCGAGCTGGCGCAGGTCGAGATCCGCGGTGTCCACCAGATCGAGCTCCGCCCGCGCGCTCCGCCCCGCTTCCACCACGTCGGCGAGCGTGGGCCCATACTTTTTCGTCAGGCTGAAGATCAGGTCGCGCCGGCGGTGCACCTCCTCGAGGCGCGCGGGATCGAGGTCCACCGATGCGGCGTACTCCTCCAGCTCGCGCGCGAGCTCCTCCAGCCCGTAGTAGGCGCCGTCGTACAGCTCCTGCAATCGCTCGAGCGACGGGTCGATGCGCTGGATGGCGGCGAGCGTGCGCTGAACGTGCGCGAGGCGCGGCAGCACCCCCTCCTCGCCGGAGCCGAGCGCCTCCGCCATTCCCTCGGCGAGCGACCGGAGCTCCTCGGCGTGCTCCAGGCGCCGTGCCTCCTCCTCCACCTGCGCATCCTCCCCCGCGCGCAGCTTCGCCTCCTCGATCTCCTCGGCGACGTGGCGGAGGTAGTCGGCGCGCCGCTCCGCGTCCTGCCGCCGGCGCGACAACGACTCGATCTCGCGAGAGATCTCCCCCAGCGACTCCCAGCGCTCGCGGACGCGATCCGCCTGCTCCGTGGCGCCGCCGAACGCATCGAGGATGCGGCGCTGCGAGTCTTCATCCAGCAGCGTCTGCGCCTCGTGCTGGCCGTGCAAGTTCACGAGCATGCGCCCCGCCTCGGCCAGCACGCCGGCGGTGGTGGTGGTGCTGTTGATCCACGCGCGCGTGCGCCCGCTGGCGGAGATCTCGCGGCGCAGCACCACGGTGTGGTCCTCCACGTCCACGCCGCGCTCGTCGAGGAGCGCCATCAGCTCGGGGTGCCCGTTCGCCTCGAACACCCCCTCCACCGTCGCCTTCTCGGCGCCGGTGCGGATGAGGTCCGTGCTGGCGCGCTCGCCGAGGAGGAGCCCCAGGGCGCCCACGATGATGGACTTCCCCGCTCCCGTCTCGCCGGTGAGGACGTTGAATCCACCGGTGAGCGGCAGCGTGAGACTCTCGATGATGGCGAAGTTCCGGATGCGAAGCTCGGTCAGCACCTGTCGCTCTCGTCTCTCTCCCGCAACCCTCCCCACCCCAGCTTGCGCCGCATGCGCGAGAAGAAGGTGCTGTCGCGGAAGCTCACCAGCAGCACCGGGCGCTCGGCGCGGCGAACCACCAGGGCATCCCCTGGCGCGAACGTGGTGCCGACCTGTCCATCGATCGTCACCAGAAGCTCCGCCGGGCCATCATCCGCTTTCAGGATCACCTCGGCGGTGGGGGGGAGCACCACGGGGCGGACGGTGAGGGTGTGCGCGGAGATCGGGGTGAGCACCAGGGAATCCACCGTCGGCACCACCACCGGCCCGCCGGCCGACAGGCTGTACGCCGTGGACCCCGTGGGAGTGGAGATGATCAGCCCGTCGGCGGCGTACGTGCCGATGAGCTCCCCGTTCACCATCACCCGCAGATGCACGACGCGCGCGAAGCCGCCCTTGTGCAGCACCACGTCGTTGAGCGCGCGCCAGCGGTCGCTCCCGGGGCGCGCGGCGCGCGCCTCGAGCGCCATCCGCGGCTGCACCAGATGATCGCCGGCGGCGAAGCGCTCCAGGGCACGCTCGAGGTCCTCCCCCGCGCACGCCGTGAGGAAGCCGAGGCGCCCCAGGTTCACGCCGAGGATCGGGATCTGCCGTCCCCCCACCAGCCGCGCGCCGCGCAGCAGGGTGCCGTCGCCCCCCAGCGTGAGCAGCGCGTCGATGCGCGAGGGGTCATCCAGACGCTCGGCGCCGGGCACGACCTCCGCCAGCTCAGGCTCGAACGCGAGCTCCATTCCGAGCTCGGGCGCGCGCTGCGTCAGCATGCGCAGCACCGCATCGAGCCCCTCGTAGCGACGATTCCCGACGACGCCGATGCGCGTCACCCGGCGACCGCCTCGCTCTCGAGCAGCGCGCGCACGCGCCGCGCGATTCCGGGCGCGTCGAGCCCCGTGAGCGCGAGCTGCCGCTTGCGCGGCGCCTGCTCGATCCACCGATCGGGGACGCCGTGCACGCCCACGCGCACCGCCGGATCGATCTGCTCGATCACGGCCGCCATGTACGCTCCGAAGCCGTTCACCACGGTCCCCTCCTCCACCACCAGCACGCGCTTGTGCCGGGACACGACGGCGGTGAGCGTCACGTCGTCGTACGGCTTGAGAAAGCGGCAGTTCACCACCGTGGCATCGATCCCCTCCGCGGCCAGCGACTCCGCCGCGTCGAGCGCCGGCAGCACGGTGGTGCCGGTCGCGAGGATGGCGATCTCCTCCCCCTGGCGCAGCACCTCCCACGTACCGTAGGGCACGGCGGGGACCTGCGAGATGTGCGGCGGCACGTCGGGGGAGGCGTCGCGCGGGTAGCGGAGGCTCACCGGTCCCGACTCGTGCGCGAGCGCGGTGCGCAGCAATCCGAGCAGCTCGGTGCCGTCCTTCGGCGCGGCGACCGTCATCCCCGGCACCGCGAGCATGTACGCGATGTCGTACAGTCCCATGTGCGTGGGGCCGTCCTCGCCGACCAGCCCCGCGCGGTCCATGCAGAAGACCACCGGCAGGTGCTGGAGCGCCACGTCGTGGATCACGTTGTCGTAGGCGCGCTGGAGGAAGGTGGAGTAGATCGCGCAGACGGGACGGATCCCCTGCGTCGCCAGTCCCGCGGCGAAGGTGACCGCGTGCCCCTCGGCGATCCCCACGTCGAAGAACCGCCCGGGGTACGCCTTGCCGAAGGTTCCCGTGCCCGTGCCCGCAGGCATCGCGGCGGTGATCGCCACGAGATCCAGCCGCTCGGCGCCCAGCTCCGCGAGCCCCTTCCCGAACACCGCGGTGTATGCGGGGTTGGCGGTGCTCGGCTCGAGCAGCTTGCCGGTGGCGGGATCGTGCCCCGGCGGGAGCGCGTGCCACTTCTCGCCGTGCTCTCCCGCGGGGAACCCCTTCCCCTTCTGCGTGATCACGTGGACGAGGCGCGGCGTGCGCATCCCCTTCACGGCCTGGAGCGTCTCGACCAGCGAATCCATGTCGTGCCCGTCGATGGGCCCGAAGTAGCGGAAGCCGAGCTCCTCGAACAGCACGCCGGGGGTGAGCAGCGACTTCATGCTCTCCTCCCATCGGCGCACGAGGCCGCCGAGTCCGGCGAGCGGCCCCGGGAGCTCGTCCACCACCGTTCCGATCGCGCCGCGCACGCGATTGTAGATCGGATTGCGCTGGATGGAGCCGAGGTACTTCGAGATGGCCCCGACGTTCGGGGCGATGGACATCTCGTTGTCGTTGAGGACGACGATGATGTCACGGTCGGACGCGCCGGCGTTGTTCAGCCCCTCGTACGACAGGCCGCTCGTGAGCGCCCCATCGCCGACGATGGCCGCGACGCGGAAGTCGTCGCCGCGCAGGTCGCGCGCGGCCGCGATCCCGAGCGCGGCGGAGATGGCGGTGGCGGCGTGTCCCGCGCCGAAGGCGTCGAACTCGCTCTCGTCGCGCTTGAGGAAGCCGGAGATCCCGTCCTCCTGCCGCAGCGTCTCGAAGAGCCGCTTGCGCCCCGTGAGCATCTTGTGCGGATACCCCTGGTGCCCCACGTCCCACACGAGCTGGTCGCGCGGCGTGTCGAACACGTGGTGGAGCGCGACGGTGAGCTCGACGACGCCGAGGCCGGCGCCGATGTGCCCACCGGTGCGCGAGCAGCTGTCGATGAGCGCGGTGCGCACCTCGTTGGCGAGGGCGCGCAGCTCATCGCGGGTGAGCGGCTTGAGATCCTTCGGAACGTCGACGCGATCGAGAACGGACATGAATGCGGAGGCGAAAGACCGATGCGTGGAGGTCCATCCACTCGTGTTGCGCGCCGGATGCGCTCGGACCTCCGTTGTCGTGTACCCGGCGTCAGGACTTCCGCTCCACGACGAAGCGCGCGAGGCGCTCGAGCGCGGGTGACAGCAGCCCCGCGGCCGCGAGCGCCTGACGCGCCTCGTCGGCGAGGTCGCTCGCGCGGCGCACCGCGCCCTCGACGCCCAGCAGCGCGGGATAGGTGCTCTTGCCCAGCGCGGCATCGCGCCCGGCCGTCTTCCCGAGCTGCGCGGTCGTCGCGGTGGCGTCGAGCACGTCATCGGCGATCTGGAACGCGAGCCCCACCGCCGCGCCGTACCCCTCGAGCGCCCGTGCCGCATCGGGCCCCGCACCGGCCGCGATCCCGCCGATGCGCACCGACGCGGCGATGAGCGCGCCGGTCTTGGCGCTGTGCACGCGCTCCAGCTCGGCGAGCGAGAGGGAGCGCCCCTCCCCGGCGAGATCGAGCAACTGGCCGCCCACCATCCCGCCGGCCCCCGATGCACGCATCAACTCCCGAACGATGGCGCCGCGCGCCCCGGCGGGCAACCCGAGTGCCGCGCCCGCATCGGCCGCAGCGCGCGCCGCCAGGGGGACCATGGCCACTCCCGCCACCGCCGCCACGCGTACGCCGTGCAGCCGGTGCGTGGTCGGCCGGCCGCGGCGAACGTCGTCGTCGTCCATGCACGGGAGATCGTCGTGCACCAGCGAGTACGCGTGCACGATCTCCACCGCCGCCGCGAGCGCGCTGGCGTCCCCCGCGCCGCCGCAGGCGCGGAACGCGGCCAGCACCAGCAGGGGGCGCAGGCGCTTCCCCTCGCCGAGGATGCTGTAGCGCACCGCCGCCGCCACCGCGCCGGGGAGCGAGCCGAGCGCGCGATCGCAGAGCGTCGCGAGCGCGGCGTCCACCGCCGCGCGATCGGCCGCGAACTCCGCCTCGACCGGATCAGCCGCCAAGATCGGCAAGACCGAAGCTCCCGTCGTCGTGCTCCACGAGCGCCTTCACCTGTCCCTCCGCGCGCGCGAGCGTCGCCGCCGCGGCGCGCAGACGCTCCACCCCTTCCTCGAACAGCGCGAGCGCGCGATCGAGCTCGAGGTCGTCGCGATCCAACTCGGCGACGATCGCTTCGATGCGGGCGAGATCGGACTC
>CAMLEQ010000181.1 GCA_946479015.1 uncultured Gemmatimonadota bacterium
ACGGACTCGGCGGCGGTGATCTGCACCTGCTCCACGTGGTCGCGGTTCCAGATGGGCTCGAACAGGGAGTTGGCGAAGCGCAGCACGAGGAGGTTCTGCACCGTCTCCTTCCCCAGGTAGTGGTCGATGCGGAAGACCTGGCGCTCGCTGAAGGCGCTGTTCAGCAGGCGATCGAGCTCGCGCGCGCTCGCCTCGTCGTGCCCGAACGGCTTCTCGATGATGATGCGCACCCAGGCGGCGCGGTCATCGCTCACGCGCGGCGCGAGCCCGCTCGAGGAGAGCCGGCGGATCACGTCGGGATACAGGCTGGGGGGGATGGCCAGGTAGAAGAGACGGCCCCGCTCGTGGGCGTGCTCCCCTTCGATGGCGCGCAGGCATTCCGCGAGGTTGCGGTAGGTGGCGCCATCCTCGAGGTCGCCCGCCACCCAGCGCAGGCGCGAGATGAAGCGGGCACGCGCGGCGGGGTCGGTGCCGCGCACCTCCTCGGCGGTGTCGATCGCCTCGCGCATCGCGCGACGGAACTCCCCGTCGTTCCCGCTCCGCCCCACGCCGATCACGGCGAAGCTCGCATCGAGCAGCCCGTCGCAGTCGAGGTGCGCGAGCGCGGGGATGAGCTTGCGCCGGGTGAGGTCCCCACTGGCACCGAAGATGATCATCGTGCAGGGGCCGGCACGGCGCGACGGCGGGGCCGCCGCGTGCTCCGCCTCGAGGGCGCACTCCGCCACGAGCGGCGCCGTCACGAGCCGTGCACCGCGTGGCCGCCGAACTCGTGCCGGAGCGCGGCGATCACCTTGGCCGAGAACGAATCGTCCTGGCGCGAGCGCAGCCGCGCGAGGAGCGCGAGCGTGATCACCGGCGCCGGGACATCGAGGTCGATCGCCTCCTGCACCGTCCATCGCCCCTCCCCGGAATCGGCCACCCAGCCGCGCAGCGAGGCGAGCGATCCATCGCGCGCGAACGCGCGCTCGGCGAGCTCGTTGAGCCACGAGCGCACCACGCTCCCGTGATTCCACACCGCCGCCACCTGGTGGAGGTCGATGTCGAACTCCTTCGACGCGTGCAGGATCTCGTAGCCCTCGGCATACGCCTGGAGCAGCCCGTACTCGATCCCGTTGTGCACCATCTTCACGTAGTGTCCCGCGCCCGTGGGTCCCACGTGCGCCCAACCGTTCTCCGGGGCGAGCGCGCGGAAGAGCGGCTCGCAGCGCGCCACCGCGCGCTCGTCGCCGCCGATCATCAGGCAGTATCCGTTCTCCAGCCCCCAGATCCCGCCGCTCGTCCCCGAGTCCACCCAGTCGAGCCCGCGCTCACGCAGCGCGGCGCCCCGGCGCACGGTGTCGTGGAAGTTCGAGTTGCCGCCATCCACCAGGATGTCGCCGCGCGCGAGGTGCGGCTCGAGCTCGGCGATGGTGTCGTCGACCGGCTGCCCCGCCGGCACCATCATCCACACCACGCGCGGCGCATCGAGCCGCTCGCACAGCTCCGCCGGCGTCCCGGCGGCGATCGCGCCCTCGGCGGCCAGGGCGTGAACCGCATCGGCGCTGCGATCCCACGCCACCACCTCGTGCCCCGCGCGGATCAGCCGTCGCGACATGTTCCCGCCCATCCGCCCCAGTCCGATCATTCCGACTCGCATCTGTCCCGCCCCTCCTTCAGGTGGTGGTTCGCGCCCGCCGCGCCGCGGCGCCCGTTCAACGATCGAGCATCTCGCGCGCGGCCGCCACCACGCGCTCGGCGGTGAGCCCGAGCTCCTGATAGATGCGCTCGTACGGCGCGGAGGCGCCGAAGCGCGAGATCCCGAGCACCACGCCCTCATCACCGACGAGCGGGATCCATGGCAGCGGGACCGCCGCCTCCATGGCGATCCGCCGGTGCACCGCCGGGGGAAGCACCGCATCGCGGTACGCGCGCGGCTGTCGCGCGAACACCTCGAGGCTCGGCACGCTCACCACGCGGGCGTGGATGCCGTGCGTGAACAACTGCTCCTGCGCGGCGAGCAGCAGGTGCACCTCGGAGCCGCTCCCCATCAGGATCACGTCCGGCGTGGCTTCGGCATCGGAGAGCACGTACGCGCCTCGCGCCACGCCGGTGGCGGGCGCGAGGAGGCGCCGGTCGAGGATCGGCACGTTCTGCCGCGTGAGCGCGAGCGCCACCGGACCCTGCATGGAGACCGCCGCCGCCCATGCCTCCACCGTCTCCGTCGCATCCGCCGGGCGGAAGACGGTGAAGTCCGGGATCACACGCAGCGCGGCGAGCTGCTCGATCGGCTGGTGCGTGGGGCCATCCTCTCCGAGCCCGATCGAGTCGTGCGTGAACACGTAGATCACCCGCAGCCCCATGAGCGCGGCGAGGCGGATGGGCGGGCGCATGTAGTCCGAGAAGATCAGGAAGGTGGCGCCGTAGGGGAGGATGCCGCCGTGGAGCGCCATGCCGTTGAGGATGGCGCCCATGCCGTGCTCCCGGATGCCGAAGTGCACGTTGCGCCCCGCGAGATTCCCCGGCTCGAGATCACCGCTCGTGCCGATGAGCGTCTTCGTGGATGGCGCGAGATCGCCGGCGCCGCCCACCAGCTCGGGGATGCGCGTGGCGAGGGCGTTGAGCACCGTGGAGGACGCGACGCGCGTGGCCATCCCCTTCTCGCTCGGGGCGAAGGTGGGGAGCACGCCGCGCCAGTCCGCGGGGAGCTCTCCGGCGAGCCGCCGCGCGAGCTCGCGCGCCTCGGCCGGATGGCGGCGCGCGTACGCCTCCTGGCGGGCGGTCCACGCATCGTGCAGCGCTCCGCCCCGCGCACCGTGGGCGCGCCAGGCGCGCAGCGCTTCGCGCGGCACGTGAAACGGCTCCTCCCACGGCCACCCGAGGTTCTCCTTCGTCAGGCGTACCTCCCGCTCGCCCAGCGCGCTCCCATGCGCCTCCGCGGTGTCGTGCTTGTTCGGGCTCCCATAGGCGATGTGGCTGCGCACGATGATGAGCGACGGCCGGTCGGTCACCGACTTCGCGAGCGCGATGGCGCCGTCGAGCGCATCGAGGTCGTTCACGTCCTCCACGCGCTCCACGTGCCAGCCGTAGGCGGCGAAGCGCGCGGCCGCGTCGTCCGAGTAGGCGAGCGACGTGTCCCCTTCGATGGTGATGTGGTTGTCGTCGTAGAAGCCGATCAGCTTCCCGAGCTTCAGATGGCCGGCCAGCGACGCCACCTCGTGCGAGACGCCCTCCATCAGGTCGCCGTCGCTGGCGATGAAGTACGTGCGGTGGTTCACGGCCTCCGCATCCGGGCGATTGAACTCCGCCGCGAGGTGCGCCTCGGCGAGCGCCATCCCCACCGCGTTCCCCATCCCCTGCCCCAACGGGCCGGTGGTGGTCTCCACGCCGGGGGTGATCCCGTGCTCCGGGTGTCCCGGCGTCTCGCTCCCCCACTGCCGGAAGCGCCGGATCTCATCGAGGGAGAGCTCGTAGCCGGTGAGATAGAGCACGGCGTACAGGAGCATCGACGCATGGCCGGCGGAGAGCACCACGCGGTCGCGCCCTGGCCAGGTGGGATCCTTGGGATCGTAGTGGAGATGGCGCGTCCACAGCACGTACGCCAGCGGCGCGAGCGCCATGGGGGTGCCCGGGTGTCCGGAGTCCGCGCGCTGCACCGCGTCCATGGCGAGGGTGCGGATGGTGTTGATGCAGAGCAGGTCGAGCTCCGTGCCCGCACTGGTCGTGGGTGAAGCCATTCGTCAGCATCCTCTCGCCGCTTCGGCGCGCGTGGAACGCGCGACGTCGGGCGATTCGGGAAGATCGACATCGTCCGTCGCCGCCACCGCGGCGCCGAAGAGGCCGATGCTCGGGTTGATGACCACATGCACCGGGACGCGCGCGAGCAGCCCGCCCATGCGTCCCTTCGCGCGGAACGCGGCGAGAAACGCGCCGTCGCGCAGGGCGTCCAGGATGCGCGGCGCGATCCCGCCCACCACGTACACGCCACCGGTGGCGAGCACGGTGAGGGCGAGGTTGCCCGCCTGCCCCCCGTACACGCGGGCGAAGAGGGCGAGTGCCTCGCGGCAGAGCGCGTCGCGCCCCTCGAGGGCGTGGCGCGAGATGGCCGCGCCCCCCTCCCGTTCCACGTCGGCGTGCACGGCCGGCACCACGCGCGCCGGCTCGCGCTCGGCCAGAAAATGATAGAGCGACACGAGCCCCGGTCCGGAGAGCACCCGCTCGTACGACACGTGCCCGTAGCGGGCGGTGAGCCAGCGCTGGAGCGCCCACTCCAGCGGATCGGACGCCGCGAAGGAGGCGTGCCCGCCCTCGGAGGCGAGGGGGCGATAGCGCCCCTGGTCCCACACCAGGTACGCCTGCCCGAGCCCCGTCCCGGCGCCGATGATGGCGATCACGCCGTGCTCCACCGGCGTCCCCGCCTGCAGCGTGACGACGTCCGCCGCCTCGAGACGGTCGATGCCGTACGCGACGGCATCCAGATCATTGATCACGCGCGTGCGCGCGATGCCGATCTCGGCGGCGATGCGGGCCGCGCTCACCGACCAGGGGAGGTTCGGCGTCGTGCAGTCTCCGCCGACCACCGGGCACGCCACACCGAAGCACGCGCGCTCGAACCCGTTTCCCACCTCGGCGAGGAACTCGCGCGCGATGGGCGCGAGCGCCGGGTACGCCCGGCTCGGGTACGTTCGTGCGTGCAGCATGGTGATCTTGCGTCGCGTGATCTCCACGACCGCCATGCGAGCGTGGGTCCCACCGATGTCGCCGACGAGCACTCTCATGCGGGGACCTTCTGCAGGAGCGATGCCGCCTCGGCATCCAGGAGCCACGTACCGCCGCGCGCGAGCTGCGCCGGGACCTCGCGCGGATCGAGCGCCCCCTCGAGCGCACGCGCCACGGCCATGGCCTTGGCGGCTCCCGCGACGAGCACGGCCACCCGCCGCGCGGCCGCGATCACGGGGGGAGTGATCGTCAGGCGGCGCACGGGTGGCGCCGGACTGTCGGCCGGCACCACGTGGCGATGCGTCTCTTCGAGCGCGGGCGCGCCCGGGAAGAGCGATGCGGTGTGACCGTCCGCGCCGACGCCGAGCAGCAGCAGGTCGAGACGGTCCGGCAGCACCGCCTCGTACCGGCGCGCCGCCTCGTCCGGGTCCTCGATCTCCGCTTCCATGCGGTGGATGCCGGTGCGCGGGATGGGCACGTGGCGCAGCAGCGTCTCGCGCGCCATGTGGTAGTTGCTCGCGGGGTCGTCCGGGGGCACGGCGCGCTCGTCGCCGAAGTACACCCGCACCGCGCTCCACGGCACCGCCGCGCGGGCGAGGCGCGCGTACGCGGCAGCGGGGGTGGTGCCGCCCGCCAGCGCGATCGCGCACGAGCCGTGCTCGGCCATCGTCGCCGCGATGTGCTCGGCGATCCAGTCCGCCGCGGAGCCCGCGAGCGCGCTGCGATCGCGGGCGATCAGGAGGGTGGGTCGGAGAGGTTCCCCGCCGCGTTCGGCGGTGCTCACCGGGTATCGCCGCGTCCGCAGATGGTGAGCAGGAACGCGCCCCCTTCGTCGGAGCGGATCTCGTGCGCCACGCCCGCGGCGAGCGCGAGGAGATCGCCGGCGGTCAGCTCGTGCTCCGCGCCCCCGGCGCGAACGCGCAGGCGCCCGTCCACCGCCTGCATCGTGATCGGGCCGTCGGCGTGGTGCTCCGGTACGTGCCCGCCCGGCGCCACCGCCACGAGCGTGACGCGGAGCGCACCCTCCTTCACGAGCGTGCGCGCGTTGCGGCCATTTCTCTCGAGCAGCGCCGGGTCCGACGCCTTCGCGCGCTCATCGGGGAGGCGAAGGCGGAGCACGTCGGCGGCGAGCGAGCGATCCAACGATGACATGGTGTGGCCTCGCGAGACGTGTGTCTCGCAAAGTGTACCACGCGTCCCGGTCACCACAAGTCGCGCGACGCGATGCGAACGCGGCGCGCTCATCCTTGGGAGCGCGCCGCGCGAGAGGGGACGGGCAGCGGATCGCTCAGCCGCCGATGAGCACCGTGGGAAGTCCCATCACGATCGTGCCGCCGTGCCCGCACGTGTCCCCCATGCGCGCCGCCGGGAGGCTTCCGATGAGCACCGTCACCGAGCCCTTCGCGATCACGTCCGGGGGACCGACGCAGGTGGCCATGTCGGTGGCGCGCGCCGCCGGCGGGCCGCCCACGAGCACGGTGGGGCAGCACGCCGGAAGGATCGGCCCACCCACGTGCGGGATGGGCGGCACCCCCGGCGTGACCATCGGGCAGACGTGCATGTCGCCGAGCCTGGCTGCGGGCTGTCCCATGGGTGGCTCCCGTCAGAGGTTGGCTCGTGAGGCGACGGCGCTCACGCCGCCCCCCAGAGCTGCAGCTTGTTCACCACCTCGAGCCCCTGCGCGACGAAGGCGTGGAACTTCTCCGGCGCCTTCTCCGGCTCGGTGACCACCGCGGACGCGATCACCGCCCCGGCGATCGCCTTCGCGCTCACGAACTCCGGCGCGGGCACCGGCGGCGACTCCGGGGGGGCGATGCTCCCCCCGCTGAAGAACACCGCGAGCGCGGCGCACCCGGCCGGCGTGTCGAGCCCCGCCGCCTCCGCCATGCGCATCGCCAGGCGCCGGTTCTCGTCCGTGGGCTGCGTCACCCACCGCTCCGTGGCATCGAGCGCGGCGCGGATCGCCGGCGGCGGCTCGGCACCGGCGGCGCGCCGCGCGCACACCCACGCCCACCAGATCCCCTCGCGCGTGGGGAGCGCGTGCGCCACGAAGCGCACCGCGTCCGCGAACTGCTCCGCCTCCATCAGCCGGCGCAGGTACTGGCGCGGTCCATCGGTGGCGTGGAGCAGCGCCTTCGACTCGTCGCCGAGCTGCGCCAGCGCGCAGAACTCCGGCAGCGTCCGCGCCGCCGGTACCGCGGTCGTGGTCATCGGACTAGTTGATCGTGGTGAGCGACCCCTTCAACTGCAGGATGCCGCTGGCGGTGACCTGGGTCATCGGGCTGTCCATCTTCGCCTGCACGTCTCCCATCACCTTCACCATCATCCCCTTGATGGTGATCCCCGACTGGTCGATCTTGATGCTGTTCGCCCCCACCTTCAGCTCGATCGCCTGCATCGCCTCCGAGCTGATCGAGCCGAGATTCGCCTTGGTGGTGATGTCCCCCATCTTCACGGTGGTGGACTGATTCCCCATCTTGATCTCGATCGTCTGGTTCCCCTGGCCGAGCGTGATCGACTGGTTGCCCATGTCGATGTTCACCGTCTGGTTCCCCTTCTTGACGGTGATCTTCTCGTTCCCCTCGGTGACCTCGAGCGTCTCGTCGTTCTTGATCGTGGTGGTCCGGTCGTGGGGGACGTTGCGCGTCTCGTCGTTCTCC
>CAMLEQ010000182.1 GCA_946479015.1 uncultured Gemmatimonadota bacterium
TGGCGGCGACGGCGGAGAAGTCGCGCCTCATCGACGACCTGCGCCGCGCGAACGCCGCGCTGCTCGAGTCGAACGCGCAACTGGAGCAGCAGTACCTGGCGGCGATCGAGGCGCGGCGGCTCAAAGACGAGTTCCTGGCCAACATGAGCCACGAGCTGCGCACCCCGCTCACCGCGGTGCTCGGCTACACGTACCTGCTCCAGGAAGGGTTCTCCGGGCCGCTCACCGACGAGCAGCGCCAGACGCTGTCGCAGGTGACCACCTCCAGCGAGCGGCTGCTGGTGCTGATCGAGGACCTGCTCGAGCTCACCACCATCAAGCGCGGCGAGTTCCGGATGAGCCTCGAGGCGTTCGACCCGCGCGATGCCATACGCGACGCCGTGGCCGCCACCGGCGGGCTGGGCGAGGGCGTGGTGCTGCGCGTGGACCTCCCCGAGGGGGACGTGCCCACGATGCGCAGCGACCGGAAGAAGGTGGTCAAGATCCTCGGCAACCTGCTGAGCAACGCCTACAAGTTCACGGCGCAGGGAGAAGTGTGCGCCGCGGTCGAGGTGCGCAGCGACAGCGTGCGCTTCGGCGTGACGGACACGGGGATCGGCATCGCCGCCGACGCGCAGCAGCTCGTGTTCGAGGAGTTCCGCCAGGTGGACGGCTCGTCCACGCGGCAGTACGCGGGCTCCGGGCTCGGGCTGGCGCTCTCGCGCCAGCTCGCGCGCTTGCTGGGAGGGGACATCGAGCTGCGCTCCACTCCCGACGTGGGTTCATCGTTCGTGGTCGAGCTGCCGCTGGAGTACCACCCGGATCTCCGGCCGCAGCCCGTGCCGTCCACATGAGCATTCGAACATCAGTGCACTCGAGATGATCCAGGAAATCGACACGAGCATGCCGCCGGAGGCCGTGCTGGCCGCCGCGAAGACGTTCTTCACGCGCCGCAATCCCATCTACGCCGCGTTCCTCGAGAAGGAGGGGCCGGCGTACGCGACCTTCCGCGGCCAGGGCGGGGAGGAGCTGGTGATCGGCGTGTCGCCGATCGAGGGCGGGGGGACGCGCGTGCGCGGCTCCACCTATCTGTTCGATGCGCAGGTCTCGCGCTTCTTCACCACGCTCGAGCCGGTGCCGATGGCGGAGGACGTGGTCGGATGACGATGCCATTCGTATCGACGCTGCGCGCGCGCCCGGAGACGGTGGCGCTGGGGAACGGCGATGGCGCGCGGATCCTCGTGCGCGTGGAGGTGCCGGAGCGGTGGGACGTGGTGCGCCTGTCCACGCCGCCGTCGGAGAGCGTGCTGGCGGTGAAGGTGGCGGCGCTCGAGGCGCTCGACCCGCGCGCCGACCAGCGCGACTACGTGATCAAGCTCCGCGGCTTCGAGGTGCTCGACGAGCAGAACACGGTCGCCGATGCCGGCGCCGTGGACGGCTCCATCTTCCTCCTGACGCGCCGCCGCCGCCGCCCGGTCCGGTGAACGCCGCCCAGCCGCAGCCGGAGCGCGGCGCGCCCGGCGGCGGGCGCGACGCCCTCATCGACGCCGCAGCGCGGCTGCGCGCGGAGGTCGGGCGGCGGATCGTGGGACAGGAGCGGGTGATCGACGAGATCCTGATGGCGATGCTCGCGGGAGGGCACGCGCTCGTGGTGGGCGTGCCCGGCCTCGCGAAGACGCTCATGATCCGCTCGATCGCCGAGGCGATGCGGCTCGACTTCCGCCGCATCCAGTTCACCCCGGATCTCGTCCCCAGCGACATCACGGGGACGGAGATCCTGGAGGAGGACACGGCCACCGGAGCGCGGCGCTTCCGCTTCGTGCGCGGGCCGATCTTCGCCAACATCGTGCTGGCGGACGAGATCAACCGCACGCCCCCGCGCACGCAGGCCGCCCTCCTCGAGGCCATGCAGGAGCATAGCGTCACCGCGGCCGGCGAGACGATGCGGCTCATGGAGCCGTTCTTCGTGCTCGCGACGCAGAATCCGATCGAGCAGGAGGGGACGTACCCGCTCCCCGAGGCGCAGCTCGATCGCTTCCTCTTCGACATCCGCATCGGCTATCCCACCGAAGAGGACGAAGTGGGGATCCTGCGCGCCACCACCGGCGCCTCGGACGTGGCGCTCGCGCCGGTGCTCGATGCGGATCATGCGCTCGGCCTGCAGCGTCTGGTCCGCCAGCTCCCGGCGTCCGAGCCCGCGCTGCGCTACGCCGCCGCGCTCACTCGCGCCACGCGCCCCGACGATCCCTCCGCGCCCGAGCTGGTGACGCGCTACGTGCGCTGGGGGGCGGGGCCGCGCGCGGGGCAGGCGCTCATCCTCGGCGCCAAGGCGCACGCGCTGCTCTCCGGCCATCACGCGGTGGCGCCGGAGGACATCCGCCGCGTGGCGCACCCGGTGCTGCGCCACCGGATGCTCCCGAACTTCGCCGCCGAGGCGGAAGGGATCGACGCGGAGCGACTCATCGACGAGGTGCTGGAGCGCGTCCCTCCACCGCGGAGCGAGATCCGGCTGTGAGCGTGCGCGGCGCGCCGGCGCTCGCGCCCCGCGCTCCACGTTCGCCGGCCGCGCTCCCGTGAGCATCGCCGGGTACGGCCCCCTGCTCGACGCGCTGCGCGGGGTCCGCTGGCCGGCGCGTCGCCCCGCGCGCGGCGGGTCATCGGGGACGCACCCCTCGCCGCTCCGCGGCGCCTCCCCCGAGTTCACCGAGTACCGTCCGTACCGCCAGGGCGACGATCCGCGGCGGCTGGACTGGAAGCTCCTCGCGCGCAGCGACCGCGCGTACCTGCGCATCACGAGCGATCGCGCCACGCTCGCCACGCTCATCGTGGTGGACGCATCGGCATCGATGGCGTTCCCCGCGCCGGCCTCGTCGAAGTGGGTGCAGGCGTGCCGCCTCGCGGTGGGGCTGATGGCCGTGGCCCACGCCGCGGGCGATCCGGTGGGGCTCGCTGTGCCCGGCGAGCGCGGCACGGTGGCGCTCGATCCGCGCACGCGCCGCGACGTACTCGCCGAGGCGGCGCGCCTCCTCGCCACGGTGACTCCCGCCGGCAGTGCGTCGCTCGCTCCTGCGCTCGCGCGCGCGCGCCGCGCGCATCGCGTGGTGCTCGTCTCCGACTTCCTCGGCGATGACGGCGACGCGCTCCTCCGCGCCGCGCGCGAGCGGACGAGTGCCGGCGGGGAGCTGCTCGCCGTGCACGTGGTGGCGCGCGAGGAGATCGAGCCCCCCGCGGGCGCGGTGCTGGCGCTCGACCCGGAGCGCGCGGCGCTGCGCCGCGCACTGGTGGGCGACGCGCGCGCGGAGTACGCCGCGACGTTCGCACGCTGGCGCGCCGAGCTGGCGCGGACGTGGCGGCACACGGGGGCGTGGTTCGAGGAGGTGCTGGCGGACGAGCCCGCGGCGCGGGCGGTGCGCCGGCTCGCGGGGGCGGCGGAGGCGCACGGCGCCGAGGAGGACGCATGACCTTCCTCGCGCCGTGGGCGCTCGCGGCGGCCGGCGCGGCGGCGGCGATGGTGGTGGCGCTCCACCTCCTCGCGCGGCAGCGCCCGCGGCCGCTGCTCTATCCCACGGCGCGCTTCGTGCCGGAGCGGCCGGCGCGCGCGGTGACCCGGGCGGTGCGTCCGGTGGATCTGCCGCTGCTCGCGCTGCGTGTGCTCGCGGTGCTGCTCATCGGCGCGGCGTTCGCGCATCCGGTGCCGGCGCCGCGGCGGCGCATGGTGGCGCGCGTGGTGGTGCTCGACCGCTCGGCGTCGGCGCGCGATGCGCGCGAGGGGCGCGACAGCGCGGCGGCGCTGCTGCGCCCGGGGGACCTGCTGGTGGCGTTCGACTCCACCGCGCGGGTGGTGCACGGCGCCACTCCCGATTCGCTCGCCTCGCTCCCACGGTCGCGCGCCGCCGGATCGCTCTCGGCGGCGCTCGCGGCAGCGGCGCGCGCCTCGGCGCCGCTGCGCGCGAGCGCGGACTCGGTGGAGCTGGTGCTCGTGTCCCCGTTCGCGCGCGAGGAGTGGGATGCCGCCACGCCCGCCGTGCGCTCCGCGTGGAACGGCCGCGCGAGGCTGGTGCGCGTCGCGGCGGCGGCGGCCTCGGCGGCGACGGGGCACATCGCGGTGGTGGGCGCGTCGGCAGATGATCCGGTGCGCGCCACGGTCGCGCTGCTCGGCGCGCGCTCTTCCGGCGCCGACGTGCGGATCGACCGTGGGGCGCGCGCGAGTGCCGACACGGCGTGGGCGCGCACCGCCGGACACGTGCTGGTGCGCTGGCCCGCGCTCTCGGAGTCCGCGCCCGGCGGGGGAGACACCGTGGGCGCGGTCGTCGCCGGTGATTCAGTGCTCGTTGCGCCGATGGCGCGCGCCGAGGTGCTGCCCGCGGGCGGACGTCCGATCGCGCGGTGGGTGGACGGCGTGCCGGCGGCGGTGGAGCGGGGGACGGGCGCCGGGTGCGTGCGCGACGTGGCGATCCCGATTCCAGCGCGCGGAGACGTCGCGCTGCGCGACGGCGCGCGCTCGCTCCTCCGCGCGCTGGCCACCCCCTGCGGCGGAGTGCGCGCCACGAGCGTGCTCCCCGATTCCGCGCTGGCGCTGCTGCGAGGAGGGGCGCGTCTGGCGGCGGCGAGCGCGCTCCCCGCGCTCCCCGGGCGGCCGAGTCGGACGAGCACGTGGCTGCTCGTGGCCGCGGCGGTGCTGCTCGTGCTGGAGCCGGTGGCGCGCCGCGCGGGAGGTGCACGGTGACGGCGCGCGCGCGGGTGCGCGCGGTGCGCGCGGCGCTCGCCGGCGGGGCGCTCGGCGCCGCGCTGCTCTGGGGCGGGGGGACGGCGCTGATGGTGCTGGCGCTCGCCGGAGTCGTGGAGTGGATCGGGCGCCTCCCGGCCGCGGTGATCGCGCTCGTCCCATCGCTGGCGCTCATCCTCGGCGCGACGGCCGCCGTGGCGGTGCTGTGGCGCGCGCGGCGCGCGTGGTCGGAGCGCGCCGTCGCGCTCTGGATCGAGGAGCGCGTCCCCGCGCTGCGCTACGCGCTGGTGACCGCGATCGAGCCGGGGTGGGAGGGCGCGGCGCCGGCACTCGAGCGCGCGGTGGCCGAGTCGCGCTGGGGCGCGCCGGTGGCGCGTGCGCTCGCGCGGGCGCTCGGCGTGCCGGCGCTCGTCGCCGCCGTGGCGCTCGCGCTGGTGTGGGCGCTCCCCGCGGGGATCGTCTCGCGCATGCGGGCGCCTGGCGCTCCCACGATGGGGAGCGCTCCCGCCGCGCCCAGCGCCGCGCCGGGGAGCCGCCTTGCCCGCATCACCATCACCGTGACCCCACCCGCGTACAGCGGGCTGGCGCCGACCACGCTCCACGATCCGTCGCTCGTGTCCGCGCTCCCGTCGAGCAGCGTGCGCGTGGAGGGGCGCGGCGAGGCCGCGGGGCTCGCGGCGCGCCTGGACGCGGCGCCGCTCGAGGTGCGCGGCGCCGACGGCCGGTGGAGCGCGATCTTCGCGATGCCCGCGCACCCCGCCGCGCTGCGCCTGCGCGATGGCGTCGAGCGCATCGTCGCGCTCGCGCCGCGTCCGGACTCCGCGCCCGTGGTCGCGCTGCTCGCGCCGGCGCGCGACTCCGTGCTGCACGCTCCCGCCGGCGCGTTCCCGCTCGCGGCCACCGCCACCGATGACTTCGGGCTCGACGCGATGTGGCTCGAGTACATCGTGAGCTCGGGGGAAGGGGAGAGCTTCACCTTCCGCTCCGGCGTGGCGCGGCGCGCGCGCGTGGCGGGTGCGCGGTCGTACACGCTGCGCGGCGCGCTCGCGCTCGATGCGCTCGCGCTGAAGCCGGGGGACATCGTGCACGTGCGCGCCGTGGCGGTGGACGGGAACAGCGCCACGGGGCCCGACACCGGCACCTCCGAGACGCGCGCGCTCCGCGTGCCGCGCCCCGGCGAGCACGACTCGGTGGCGGTGGAGGGCGCGGCGCCGGCGGACGTGAACCAGTCGGCGCTGAGCGAGCGGATGCTCATCCGGCTCGCCGAGGCGCTGGAGCGCCGGCGCCCTGGCCTCGCGCGCGCCACGGTGACGAGCGAGTCGCGCGGCATCGCCGCCGACCAGGCGCGACTGCGCGCGCGCGTGGGCGATGTGATCTTCGCGCGCCTCGGGCGCGACACGGGTGCGGAGGAGTCGGCGCCAGCGGGGTCTTTGGCGCGCGGCGCGCTCACGCCGGAGCAGCTGCTCGCCGCCGCCGACTCGGCCACGGCGGGCGGCGGCGCGGCGCTCGATTTCGGGGGAGACGAGACGCCGGTGGTGGCGGTGAACCGTCCCCTGCTCGAGGCGTACGACGCCATGTGGGCGGCGGAGCGCGAGCTGGGCGTGGGAGAGCCGGGGGCGGCGCTCCCGCACATGTACGCGGCGCTCGCCGCGATCCAGCGCGCGCGGAGCGCGGAACGGATCTACCTGCGTGGGAACGCGGCGCCGGTGGTGATCGATCTGGCGCGCGTGCGTCTCGCGGGGAAGCGCGACGACGCGGCCGCCGCGCCCCGCGCCCCCCGCGCGCCGCTCGACACCACCATCGCGCGGCGCGTGGCGCGCCTCGACCGCGCCCTGGCGCTGCTCCCGCGCGATGCGCGGGCGGCGGTGGACTCGCTCCTGCTCCTGCGCGTGGAGGCGCTCGGCGACGCCCCGGCGCTCGCCGATGCGCTGGGGCCGGCGATCGACGCGCTGCGCGGCGGGCGCGACGCCACCGATGCGCTCGCGCTCGCCCGTCGCGCCGCGGGAGGGGCGCCCGAGTCGCGCGGCGCCATCGGGGCGTGGGGAGGTGCCTGGTGACCACCTTCACCTTCGCCACCGCGCAGTACGAGTCGGGCGACTGGGACAGCGCACCGCTCGTGCCGCCCAACATCATCGACTCGATCGCGCGCTACACGAGCATCGACGTCGCGCCCACGGGAGTGGTGGTGCCGCTCTCCTCGCCGGAGCTGGCGCGCCATCCGCTGGTGTTCCTCACCGGGCACCTCCCGGTGCGGTTCACGCCGTCCGAGCGCGAGCACCTGCGCCGCTTCCTCGATCGCGGGGGGATGCTGTTCGTGGATGATCACAACCACGACATCGATGGCGCCTTCCACAAGACCGCCACCGAGGAGCTGCGCCGCACGGCGGGACCGCTGGTGGAGCTGCCTGACGACCATCCGCTGTACTCCGCGTACTTCCATTTCGACGGGCCGCCGGCCACCGTGCACGAGATGAACGGCTGGGGGGACAACCTCATCCACGAGCATCTGCTGGCGGTGATGCGCGGGGGGCGGATCGCGGTGCTGTACAGCAACAAGGACTACAGCTCCGAGTGGGGGTACCACCCGGAGAACAAGCGCTTCCAGTCGGTGGACAACACGCGCTTCGCGGTGA
>CAMLEQ010000183.1 GCA_946479015.1 uncultured Gemmatimonadota bacterium
GCGGCGCTCCCACGGGTCCTCCACGTCACGCCACCAGGATGGGCTCACAATTCAGTCCTATTTCAGCAGCCTGCTAGAACGTGAAGCTGGTGATCTCTCTCCCCGCCCCCGCCGCCCCGCGGTCGCCGCCGTCGGTGAAAGTTCCGCTGAAGGTCTTCGCGTCGCTCCCCTTCTTCTGAACGGTCACCACCCATTTCGTCTGCGCGATGCCGCACGCGTCGAAGTAGTCCACGCGCACGCTGTACGTCCCGTGCGGCGCCTGCCCCGTGGGCCAGGTGATGTTCTCGTTGTCCTTGTTGTCGATCTGGCACCCCGCGTTGGAGTCGAGGTCGAGCTGTCCGCCCGTGGCCGACTGCGGGTGGCCGTAGTAGATCTCCTCGCCGGACGGCTCCACCACGTGCAGGTCCACGTCCGTCGCCGCATCCCACGAGATGCTCACCTGCACGTCTCCCGTGCCCACCGTCACGAGACTCACGCCGGTGGTGGCGTACGGTCCGACGGAGCTCGCGTTCGCGCCGGCGGCAGTGCGGATGTTGAACGTGTTGCTCGGCGGCGTCTGAGCGATCGTGAGGATGATCGTCGCGCTGGTGGTGCCGCCCTGCGCGCTCACCGCCGGCGAGCGGTGCGACGCGGAGGCCGTCACACCATCGAGCTCGTAGTAGCCGGGCACGCCGTCCACCGCCACGATCACGGTGGAGAATCCCGACGTGCTGCTGACGTCGAGCTGCGAGCTGCCGCCGACGATCGTCGCGCCGACGATGTGGGCATCCACCGCCGTGCCCCCGCTCCCGGCGGGTGGATTGCCCTCGTGATACGTCGCGGTCACCGAACCGTCCGCCGTTCGCGCCTGGGTGATGTACTCGGCGACGGTGTGCTCGGAGCCGGTGGGATTGTTGTTGTCCCCGCCGCATGCGGCGAGCGCGGCGAGCGTGGCGGCCGTGGCGAGCAGTGATGCGGGGCGCGAGCCTGGAGCGAGTAGCGTCCTCATCGGGCCTCCTCGTCGAAGGGCCCGTGCAACGCGCGGAGCGCCGGCCATCGGCTCGAGCGCTCGTGCATGGGCCTCGCCAGCGTGCGCGTCGCACAGGCAGGCCCGAACGCGGCGCCGCAAGGAGAGTGCCGACGAGCTCGATGCCACCGCCGCGTCCACTGGGCGCGCCGGCTCATCCCGGGCGCGACTCGCCCTCCGGGCGGACGGACGGAGATGATGATGACGCCGCGGCATCGTTGCGACGACCGTCAGCGCGCGACGCGCGCGCGGCGCCGCCATCGTGCCGCCCCGCGAGACTCTCCGCCTCCACGTACATGTGCTTCACCTTCGGGTACGCGGCGCGCACGCGCCGCTCGAGCCGCTCGATCGTGTCGGCGACCTCGGCGGCGGAGAGCGAGGGATCGAACGTGATCCCCATCGCGAGCAGCACGTCGTTCGGGCCGAAGTACATCGTGAGCGGACGGCGCACCGCCACGACGGCGGGATCGCCCGCCGCGATCCGGCGCACGCCGATCAGCGCCTCCTCGCGCGCGCCCTCGCCGATGAGCAACCCCTTGCTCTGTCCGATGAGGAACACCGCCACCGCCGCGAGCACGAGCCCGATGCCGATGGTGGCCACGCCATCGAGGTACGGATTGTCGAGCCGATGTCCGAGGAAGACGCCGAGGAAGGCGAGCACGATCCCGGTGAGATCGGCCGTGTCCTCCACGAGCACGGTGAACACGCTCGGGTCCTTGCTCGCGCGCATCGCGGCGACGATCCCCACCCCCTTCGCCTGCGGACGGAACTGGCGGTACGCGATGGTGAACGAGGTGCCGTCGAACACGGCGGCCACGGCCAGCACGATGTAGCTCCACGTGGGATCGCCGAGCGGCTCGGGGTGCGCGAGGCGGAGGATCCCCTCGTACACCGACACGCCACCGCCGACCGCGAAGAAGACGACGGCGACGATGAGCGTCCAGAAGTACAGCTCCTTGCCGTAGCCGAAAGGATGCTGCTCGTCGGGCGGGCGGCGGCTCCGATGATGGCCGAGGAGGAGGAGCAGCCCGTCGCACGAGTCCACGGTGGAGTGCAGTCCCTCGGCGAGCAGCGCCGAGCTCCCGCTCACCGCCGCGGCGACGAACTTGGTGGCCGCGATGACGAGATTCGCCGCGATGGAGGCGTAGATGGCGAGGCGCGATTCCTCCGGCACGACACGAGGCATGGCACGCGGCGGGCCAGGAGGCACGTCGCGCCACTCGTCGGCGCGATGCACGCGCGCGCTCGACGGGGACGGGCGGTGGCGATCGGCCCGTGCGGAGGACATCGGCGACCGTGCCCGTGGACACCGGCCGCGTCAGCTCAAGCGGACGCTTCGGTGCAACTCCTTGTCGCCGAGGCGCTTGCATTGGCCGACGCCGGTGTGGCGCGGTGGCACTCCCCCTGCCTTTCCACTGGTGGACGACATCACTGGTCTTCGGAGGACCGATGCTCAAGACGATCACAGCCGCCGCCGCACTCGCCGCTCTCGTGGCCGCCGCGCCGGCGCATGCGCAGGGGCTCAGCCCCGTAAACGAGCGACAGCCGCTGTTCACACTCACGCCGTACGCGGGCTACATGGTGTACGGAGATTTCCTGAAGGGGCCGGTGGGCACCACGCTGTCCACGAAGAACGGCCCGGTGTACGGCGCGCAGGCCGCGATGTACCTGGCGCCGAACGTCGCGATCCTCGGGAACGTGGCGTACTCGAGCAGCGACCTGCAGGTGGGGCTTCCCTTCCTCGGCGGCGTGGGCGTGGGGAGCACGAAGGTGTGGCTCTACGATGGCGACCTCCAGTTCGACATCCCCGTGCAGTCGATGGGGCGCACGGTCGTGAAGCCGTTCGTGCAGGTGGGTGCGGGCGCGATGCGCTACGACGTGAGCGCGGCCAGCGTCCTGAACACCAAGGCCACCAACTTCGCGTGGAACGCGGGGGCGGGGCTCGACGTGCGGATGTCGCCGACGATCGGGCTGCGGCTGATGGCCAAGGACTACATCGGCAAGTTCGACTTCAAGGAAGCGACGTCGCTGGACGTGCAGGGACGCACGACGCAGAACTGGGCCCTCACCGCCGGGTTGAAGATCGGATTCTGAGAGAGTGTAGTGCCGGAAGCGAAGCGCGCGCCGGGGAACGAGTCCGCGGCGCGCGCTTCGTGTGTCGCCCGGCGGTGCGTCAGGGCATCCGCCCCATCCCCATCGCGCCGAAGCTGAACACCGAGCCGACGATCACGCCCACCACGATCCAGAGCACGATCGCCGCGATCACCACCACGACCGTGTAGCCGAGCGCCTTCTCCGTGGGCGACTTCATGAGCACGGGGAGGCCGAGGTACATCAGGTACAGGCTGTACAGTCCCAGGATGCCGAGCCAGGAGAGCGCGGGGATCAGGCTGAAGATGCCGACCACCCACGACGCGGTGCTCGAGTACGCGGCCACCTTGAGCGCCTGCACCTGGTTCTTGCTGCCGCCGAAGCTCGGCGCCAGCGCGTCGATGATGAGCGCCAGCACGTACACCATCACGAGCCCGAGCACGTACTGGAGCACGCACCGCCCGATGAGCGTGCCGATCGGGATGCGGATGGTGCCGACGAACGGGATCTTGAAGCCGAACACCGACCAGCCGATGAGCGCCGCGATCGGCGGAACGGCGGAGAGGGGGATGATGTAGCTCTTGTAGAGATCGCCGACCGTGGTCGGCTCTCCATCGATGACCTGCCATTCCTGCTTCGGCTGCAGAAGGATGTTCTTGGCACGCTCTACCAGGGACATGAGATCTCCTCGCCCGCGTTGTGAGTGGGTGGGGGACGGACGCTCGCCCCGGAAGGAGGTGGGGCGGTCGGCTCCGTCGGCCGAAGCCGTGGAACGGGCAGATCATTAGCCCCAACCCGGCTCCGGCGCAAGAAGATTTTTGTGGGACTTGCGGGCGAATGGGACGCGCCCCCCCGTGCGATAGGCCTCCCTGGATCGGGCTCGACTGTCCCCGCGGCGCGACAGCGCGCGTCCCGCGCGCCGGACAACACGTGGCGTGGCCAGGCGAGAATGCGTTGTCCGGCAATCACTTGCACGCGGGCACGCTCCTCGCCATCGTGCGGAAGGCGGGGGCGCGACGAGGCGCCCCGAGACGGACGGCCGTCGCGACCCACGGGCGGTCGGACTCGTGAATCCCGGAGGAACGATGCTCTCCGCCGCACTGCTTTCCCTGTTCATCCCGGTCGCCGCCGGGGCGGGAGCCCCCGCCACCGCCCCCCATCAGGGCCCGAGCGACGAGCCGCCCGTGCGCGTGTCGCTCGATCACCGCAGCTACGACCGTGGCGATCAGGCGCGCGTGACCGTCCGCGCGCGGGACGATGGCTACCTCCTCGTGCTCCACCTTCTCCCCGATGGTACCGTGCGGGTGCTCTTCCCGCTCGATCCCGGCGATGATGACTTCGTGCGCGGCGGCCAGGAGTACGAGATCCGCAGCCGCGGCGATCGCAAGGCGTTCACGGTGGATGCCTCGAGCGGGAGCGGGACGGTGTACGCCGCGTGGTCGCGCGAGCCCTACCGCTTCGACGACTTCGTCCGCGGCGATCACTGGGACTATCGCGTGCTCGGCGATTCCGCGCTCCCGAACGACCCCGAGGGAGGGCTCACGAATCTCGTGATGCGCATGAGCACCGCGCACTTCGACTACGACATCGTGAGCTACGACGTGGCGCGCGAGGTGGCGTACGCCGCCACGCCCGTGTACTACGACGTGGCGGCGTACTACCCGCCGCCACTCTACGACGGGTGCTGGTACGGCGTGTACGACGCGTGGTGCGGCGCGCCGGTGGCGTACTATCCTTACTACCGGCATCGCCCGCGCTACTTCTTCCAGCCCGGCCTCACGATCTCGTTCACCTTCGGGCTCGCGCGTCCGGTGTACGCGTTCTACGACCCGTTCTTCGTGCGCGGGTGCTACTACTCGTGCGGCTACCACCATCATCGCGTGGGGATCATCCGTCCCGGTCCGTTCATGGGGGGCGGCTTCGCGCACGGCTACGGGTGGTCGCGGCCGCCGTATCGGTTCAAGGAGCCGGAGCGCCGAGGGGGCGGTGTGGGTATCGAGTATCGCTCGCGCATCGCGTTCGCCGGGGGCGAGGAAGCTCGGCCGACGTCGCCGCTGTACGCCGCGTCCGTGTTCCGCCGTGCGAGTGACGGCGGACGCCGCGATGGCGCGCGTCGTGTGACGCTTGAGCCGCCGGCCGTGCTGCCGCGGAACTCGCTGCCGATGCGCGCGACGTCGGTGGGGCGGCGCGCGCAGGCCACCGACGTGGTGGCGCGCGGCGAGCATCACGGCGCGGTCGTGTTCTCGCCGCGCGATGCGGCATCGTCGCCGACGTCCACCGATGGGCCGCGCCGCATCGACGCGCTCCCCGGTGAACGGCGTGGGGGAATCCGCTCGGTGGACGGTGCGCCGCGCGGCGCGCGACCGGACGATGGCGCCCGCCGCACGGAGCCGGGCACCGCGACGCCGCGCTACTACGGCCCTGCGGGGAGCGCGGACGCGCCGCGTCGCGAGCCACCCACCCGCGTCGACCGGCGCGCCGAGCCCCGCGACGATGCACGCCGGGCGGAGCCGCAGCCGCGGTACGAGCCGCCGCGCGCGCAGCCGCGCTCAGAGCCGAGGTACGAGCCCCCTCGCGCGCAGCCGCGCTCCGAGCCGCGCGGGGAGCCGCGCGCGGAGCCGCGCCGCGAGCCGCCGCCGCAGCGCGCGGAGCCGCGACGCGCAGAGCCGGCGCCGCGGCGGATCGAGATGCCGCGCGGCGCGTCGGGTGGAGGGCATGGAGGACGGCGCCCCTGAGGGGACGACGGAGAGACGGATGAACGAGAGCGCGGCGCGCCACGATCCACCGTGGCGCGCCGCACTCGCATCGCGGGGTATCGTCCCCGCTCAGGGCTGCCAGGCGGGATAGCCGTCGTCAGCCGATCCCTGCTCCACGCGCTGCAGCCCCGAGCCATCGGGGTTCATCGTGTAGAGCTGATAGACGCCGCTCCGGTCGGAGTGGAACGCGATCTTCGACCCGTCGGGGGACCACGCGGGCGCGCCGTCGAACCCGGGGGCGTTGGTGAGGCGCGTGACGCCGGAGCCGTCGATGTTCATCACGTAGATCTCGTTGTTCCCATCGCGGTCCGACTGGAAGACGATCCGCTGGCCATCGGGGGAGACCTTCGCGAGCACATCGTTGCCGCCGCTCTGCGCGACGCGGCGCTGGTCGCTGCCGTCGGCGTTCATGATGTAGATCTGGTGCGTGGCGTCGCGGCTCGACGTGAACACGATCTTCGATCCATCGGGAGTCCACGCCGGGGCGTTCTCATCGGCGGAGGCGCTGGTGAGCCGCGTCTGCCCCGAGCCGTCGGCGTTCATCACGTAGACCTCGAGGCTGTCCCCGCCGCTGCGCCGGGAGACGAAGGCGATCCTGGAGCCGTCCGGCGACCACGCGGGCACGCCATCCTCGCCGGGGCTCGTGGTGAGGCGCGTCGCCCCGGTGCCGTCGGCGTTCATCACGTACACCTCGAAGTCGCCCGTGCGTCCGGAGGTGAAGGCGATCCTGGTGCCGTCGGGGGAGTACACGGGGAAGCCGTCGAACGCTCCGGTGGTGGTGAGGCGGCGCACATCGCTACCGTCATCATTCATCGTGTACACCTCGTAGTCGCCATCGCGGAAGCTCTCGAAAGCGATGCGGCGGAGCGCGCAGCTCACCTGGAGCGCCACCTGGGCGGTGGCGCCGGGGGTGACGTCGATGCTGCGCGAGGCGCCATCGGCGATGGTGCAGTTCGTGGTGACGCCGGAGACGGTGAGCGTGTGCGAGCCCGGCGGGACGTTCTGGATGGTGATCGTCTCGTTGGGCCCCACCGTGTCCGGGGTGCCGCCGTCGATCGCGATCAGGTAACCGTTCGCGTCGACATCGCTGCCGGAAGAGGCTGCGCTCACCTGCACCGAGCCGAGGGACATCGGGTTCGTGCTGTTGTTGTCGCTCCCGCAGGCAGCGAGCGCGAGCGTGACCGCTGTGGCGGCGACGATGCGCAGCACGGCGACGGGGGCGGATCCATGCGACATGCGGAGCTCCGAGTGCGGGTCCAGTGAGGGCGCGCGCCTCCCGGCGCCTCCCATCCGCCGGCGAGCGGCCACGAGGCGTCCGGCACGCGCGCCGGCAGAGTCGGGTGGAGCATCTGTCAGGTTTTGTGCCAGGAAAGCGCGGGACGCGGGGCGCGGGGCGCGAATGGGTCAATGAATTGCGACGAGGGCTGCGGCATCGGCCGCTGCCCTCGTCGCGTTCCATGTCACCCGCTCCCCGCGCCCC
>CAMLEQ010000184.1 GCA_946479015.1 uncultured Gemmatimonadota bacterium
TGAGGCTGGGAATCAGGTTGTAGAACTGGAACACGAAGCCCACGTGCTCGCGGCGGTAGCGCGTGAGCTCCGCATCGCCGGCGCCCACGAGCGCGTGGTCGCGGAACACCACCGTGCCGCCGGTGGGCGCGTCCAGCCCGCCCAGGATGTTGAGCAGCGTGGACTTTCCGCTCCCCGACGGCCCGAGGATCACCACCAGCTCCCCCTCGAGAAGATCGAGGTCCACCCCCTGGAGCGCGTGCACCTCGACGTCGCCCATGTGGTAGGTCTTCGTGAGGCCGCGGGCGTGGAAGAGCGGAGGCGCGGCCGGTGCCCGCGCCATCCCATCCGCCAGGGGGGCCGGCGATGCGGTCGATCGTTCCGCACGCTCCATCCGGCCAAGGGTAGCCGGAGGGCGCGCCGCGTCTGTCGGGGATGGTCAGACCGCGCGTCGGGCGACGCACGACGGCGCGACGATGCCCGTGTCGACGTGGCCGACGGCGGGGGTGGATGGATCGTGACAGCGAAATAATTCCGAGATGTCTTGTCGGAATTACATCGACGCTATAAGATCGGTGCACGTTACCTGAGAATCGTTCTCAAATGACGTGAACACCGACACCTGACCCATGCTCCTCCCACCGCTCTCGACCACTCGCCGCCGCATCGCCACTCGCATCGCCGGAGCGCTCGCCCTTCTCCTCCCCGCCGCGCTCGGCGCCCAGGCAGTCGGCGATGCGACGCGAAGCGATACGACAGTACAGCAGCACGATGCCGTCATTCAAGCAACTCGGCACCTGACCGATACGACCGCAAGGTTGAGCCCCGTCGTCGTCGAGGGCGCACGCCCGTCCGCCGTCGGTCGGCTCCCCGATCTGCAGAACGGCATCCCGTTCCGCGGCAAGAAGACCGAGCGCCTGCAGCTCGACAGCCTCGGCGCCAACGTCTCGCAGGACGTCTCGCGCCAGATCCTCGGGCGCATCCCCGGCGCCAACTTCTCCGAGATCCAGGGGAGCGGATTCCCCTCGAACGGCGTCGGCTTCCGCGGACTCGACCCCACGCAATCCATCGAGGTCAACACCCGCCAGAACGGGATCAACATCGCCGCCGACCTCTACGGCTACCCTGAGACGTACTACACGCCCCCCATGGAGGCCGTGGACCACATCGACGTCGTGCGCGGCGCGTCCGCGCTGCAGTTCGGGCCGCAGTTCGGCGGCGCCATCGACTACGTCACCAGGAGCGGCACTCCCGACTCTCCCCCCGTCGCTCGCGCGCACGCCACGGGCGGGAGCTTCGGGTCGTTCGGCACCTTCGCCGACGTGGGAGGGGGCACTGGACGGCTCACGTACTACGGCTACGTCCAGTACCGCGGCGAGGACGGCTGGCGCCCCAACGCCGATTTTCGCCAGACCTCCGCATACGCGAAGCTCGGCTGGCGCGCCTCCGATCGCGTGATGCTCGGCCTCGAATACTCGCTCTTCCGCAACCGCATCCACATGCCCGGCGGACTGTCCGACGCGCAGTTCGCTGCCGACCCGCGCGCCTCCTTCCGCGCGCGCAACTGGCTCGCGAGCCCGTGGAACATCCTCGCCCTCACGCTCGACGCACAGCTCTCCGCCTCCACGCGGCTCCTCGCCACCACCTCCGCCATGCTGAGCCAGCGCTACCTCGTGTGGCGGAACGAGGACGGCGGCCCCGCGGCGCCCGATGACATCGATCCCGCCACGGGGGAGTACGTGCCGCGCGAGGTGGAGCGCGAGCGATTCAGGAACGTGACCACCGAAGCCCGGATCGAGCACGACCACTCGCTGTTCGGCCGCGCCGGCACGCTCTCCTCCGGGGCGCGCGTCTTCGCGGGGACCCTCGGGCGACAGGAGGGTGGCCCGGGCTCCACCGGCACCGATTTCGACATGAGCCTCGTGGGCGGCCCGTACGAGAGCGACCTCTCCTTCGGCACCCGGAACGTGGCGCTGTTCGCC
This sequence comes from uncultured Gemmatimonadota bacterium, assembly GCA_946479015.1. The sequence goes on from CAMLEQ010000184.1 coordinate 1,962, forward strand.
GAGGAGATGGTGCGGATCACCGATCGCTGGTCCATCACGCCGGGGGCACGCTGGGAGCTGCTCCGCTCCACTGCCAGCGGCCACGAGGACACGAACGTCGTGGCGCCGCCGGCGAAGACGCGCAGCTATCCGCTGTTCGGCATCGGCACGCAGCTCGACGTCGGACGCGCGTCGAACCTCTACGCCAACATCACGCAAGCGTACCGCCCCATCACCTACGACTTCCTCACGCCGTTCGCGAGCGCGTCGGTCATCGATCAGGATCTCCGCGACGCGAAGGGCTGGAACGCCGACCTGGGGTGGCGCGGCGCGCTCGGCCCCGCGCTCCGCTTCGACGTGGGGGTGTTCTACCTGCGCTACGACCATCGCATCGGCGTCGTGTCCATGCCGGGCGCGAGCGGCGAGACGATCACGGAGGTCACGAACGTGGCGCGGAGCACGCACAAGGGGGTGGAGAGCTACGTGGAGGTCGCGCCGTTCGCGTGGCTCGGCGCGTCATCCGCGCTCGCGAAGCTCCGGCTCTTCGACTCGTTCGCGTACGTGGACGCGCGCTACGCCGCAGGGCCGTTCGCCGGCAACCACGTGGAAGCGGCGCCGCCGGTGATCAACCGCACGGGCGCGAGCTTCGCCTGGCGCACGCTCTCCACCACGCTGCAGTGGAGCCACACCGCCCGCTCGTTCTCCGACGCGAACAACACCGTGGCAAGCGATGATCCCGGCGTGGGACTCGTCCCCGCGTACGACGTGATCGACTGGTCGGGGGCGCTCTCGCTCGGTGGGCGCTACACCGTGAGCGTGGGGGTGAACAACCTCGCTGACGCCCGCTACTTCACCAAGCGCACGAACGAGTACCCCGGGCCGGGGATCATTCCGGCGATCGGGCGGAGCGTGTACGCGTCCGTGGGCGTGGGGGTGCGCTGAGCGTGCGCGGTCATCACCGGCGCGCCAATCTCACGCGCGTCCCCCACGGATCCGCGACCACCACCTCGCCGCTCGGCGCGCGCTCCACCGTACGGCCGGCGCGCTCGAGACTCGCGGCGGCATCGTCGAGCGACGCGCCGGCGGGGAGCAGCAGCTCCCACTCGAGCAGGCGTGCGTCCTCATCGCGCGGCGGCGCGGCGCCCGCGGCCCACACGTTGATCCCCAGGTGGTGGTGGTAGCCGCCGGCGGAGAGGAAGAGCGCGCCGGGGTAGCTCCACACCACCTTGTCGAGGCCGAGGGCGTCGTGGTAGAACGCGGCGCCCTCGGCGAGCGCGCCCACGTGCAGGTGCACGTGGCCCATCGTCGTGCCGGCCGGCGCGCCGGTCCAGCGCGCCTCTCCCGCCGCGGCGACGAGATCGCGCACATCGAGCGGATCCGTCGCCATCTCGAGCTCGCTTCCCCGGCTGCGCCACGCGGAGCGCGGGCGGTCGGCGTACACCTCGATTCCCAGGTTGTCCGGGTCCTGCAGGTACACCGCCTCGCTCACGAGGTGGTCGGCCGTCCCCGCGCGCTCGCCGCGCTCCGCGAGGTGGCGCACGAACCGCCCGAGCGCGGCGCGGTCGGGGAGCAGGATGGCGAAGTGGTAGAGGCCGAGCCGTCCGCGGCGCGGCACCGGCGCGGCGCCGGAGCGCTCGTGCAGCTCCACGAGCGGCGCGTCATCGGCCGCGGCCAGCGTGGCCGAGCGCGCCGTGCGGCTCACCGCGCGAAGGCCGAGCACGCCTTCATAGAACGCGAGCGACCGGTCGAGGTCCGACACCTGAAGGCGCACGCGCCCCACCCGCGTGTCGGCGGGGAGGCGGTAGCCGGGGGGTGCGACACCGTACGGCATCGCGCCCCGATGCGTGTCCACGGTCATGCGGCCTCCGCGCGGCGACTACCTCCCCGAGCGTGCAACTTCGCGGCCCGAGCGTCCCCGCGCGCGGCGATGAGCGCATCGAGCGACCAGCGCCCCGCGCCGACGAGCACGAGCGCCACCGACGGCCCGATCAGCGAGAACGCGTACTCGAACCCGGCGGGAAGGAAGAAGCCGCCCTTCAGGTGCACGAGCAGCACCGCGCCGATCATTTCCAGGGCGAAGCCGAGCGCGGCGAGGCGGGTGAGGAGCCCGAGCACGAGCGCGATCCCACCGAGGAGCTCGAGCAGGGCGATGAACGGGCCCATGAGCCCGGGGACCGGGAGTCCCATCTGCGCGAAGCCCCCCGCAACGCCGGCGAGGCCGAAGACGAAGACTTTCTGCGCGCCGTGGGCGATGAACACGGTGCCGACGACGATACGGAGCACGGCGAGCGCGATGTCGATGCGCCGCCTAGAGATGGTCGAGTTGGTGGTCGAGGTCATGGGTACGACGGCTCCGGGGTGATGCGGTGATCGGGGAGGGTGGCTGTCCACCGATGAATAATGCGTGTGACAACACATATTGTTCCCGGCGCGCTGGCGGTCACTCCGCGGCGCGGGCCTCCGCGAGGAGGTCCACCAGGGCGCGGAGCTTCGCGCGCCCCAGGTGACCGAGCTGTTCCTTGTGGTAGGCGGCCACCGGGGCGTCGAGTCTGGCGAGGAGCTCCAGCCCCTTGCGGGTGATGCGGGTGGTCACGTGCCGGCGGTCGGTGGCGCTGCGCGCCCGCGCCACGAGCCCCAGCTGCTCCAGCCGGTCGAGCAGACGCGTGACGTCCGGCACCTGGGCCACCATGCGCTCCGCCACCTCGTAGCGGCAGAGCCCCTCGTCGCCGGCGCCGCGGAGGATGCGGAGCACGTTGTACTGCGTGCGGGTGATCCCGAACGGCTCGAGCAGCCTGGCGAAGGCGTGCTCGAGGACGGCGGCGGTGCGCAGCACGCTCAGCATCGCCTCCTGCTCCAGGCTGCCGAACGGCCTGGTCTGCCGGATCTCGTCGCGGATGGTGCGGGGCATGGCGGGAATCTACGTGTTGCAACACGGACTCGCACGCGAGGAAGCTCGTCAGCGGAGCTTCGCGAGGAGGCGGCCGAACGTCGATCTCCCCTGCACCACCACCTCGTCGAGCGCGAGCCACCGCGCCACGTTCCGCAGCTCCGCCGCGAGCGCCGACGCCACCTCGTGCGCCTCGGCGCCCGGCTCCAGGTGCGCCGCGGGCACCACGAGCCGGCGCGCCTTCCGGTCCGCCTTCAGGTCCACGCGCGCCACCAGCTGGTCGCCGAGGAGGAAGGGGAGCACGTAGTACCCCCAGCGCCGCTTCTCGCGCGGCGTGTAGATCTCGATGCGGTAGTCGAAGCCGAACAGCCGCGCCGTGCGCGGGCGGTACCACACCACCGGGTCGAACGGGGAGAGGAGCGTGGCGGCGCGGATCGGGCGCGGGGGCGGCGCGCTCGCGTGCAGGTACGCCGGCTCGCGCCACCCTTCAACCCGCGCGGCGCGCAGCTCCTTCGCCTCCGCCCGCTCGGCGAGGCGCGGCCGCGCCTCGCTCGCCGGTATTCGATAGTAGTCCGCCAGGTCGGCCACGGTGCCCACGCCGTGCGCGCGCGCCGCGAGCCGCAGCAGCTCGCGCAGCGCCTCGTCGCGCTCCACGGCGCGGCCGTGGTGCTCCGCGGGGATCACCCGCTCCGCCAGGTCGTACTCGCGCGCGAACCCCGCGCTCCGCCGGCCGGCGATGGCGAGCGTGCCGCCGGTGAAGTGCGCCTCCAGCGTCGACTTCGCGAGCGTCCACCCCCACCACTCGCCGGCGCGTCCCTTCGCGCCATCGGGCTCCGGCACCTCCGCTGCCGCCACCGGCCCGTGCGCGCGCACGTGGTCGTGCACGCACGCCGCGTACGCCGCGTGCCGCTCCATGAACGCCGCGAGCGCGCGGGCGCGCCGGCCGCGCGCCGCCACGCAGTGCCGGACGAGCGGCCAGTGTTCCGCCGGCACGATCGACGCTTCGTGCGCCCACTGCTCGGTGAACTCCCGGCGGCGGTACACCAGGTCGTCCAGGCGCGCCAGGTCGTACGCTCCCACCCGCGAGTAGAGCACCAGGTAGTGGGCGGGGACGAGCACGTTCACGGAGTCGATCTGAAGGAGCCCCAGCCGCCGGATCGCGCGGCGGATGTGGCGCGCGTCCACGCGTCCCGTGGGGCGCGGGCGGTCGAACCCTTGCGCGGCGAGCGCGATGCGGCGCGCGTCGGCCTGCGTGAGATGTACCGGCCGCGCGGGCGCTCCGCCGCGCGGCGGCCGCTCGTCAGGCATCCATGGCGGGAGGCTCGGCGCCGATGCGATCGGAGTAGCGCGAGCGCGCGTCGTAGCGGTCGAGCGTGTACGCGGCCTTCCGCGCGCCGTACACCGTGCTCGCGAGCCACGCGGCCTCGGCGTCCACCTCCTCCTCGCGCATGTCGCGCCACCACGCGCGCGGCCGCCCGTCGGTGCCATCGCTCCAACTGTAGCGCCGCCGCTTCAGCAGCTCCTTGCTCTCGAACGGCGCCCCGGTGGCCCACACGCGCACCGTGGCGCGCGCGGCCGACTCCAGCAGGTACTCCATTGCCCGGCGCCCCGAGGGGAGCGTCTGCGCCAGGAGATGAATGGCCATGTAGCAGTCGCTGTCCGCGCGGTGCGCCTCGTAGAACATCCCGCACAGCTTGTACGCCAGCCACTCGAGCTTCGCCGACTGCAGCCCCTCGCGCGTCCACGGCACATCCGCCAGGCTGCACGCCCATGGATGGAGCCGGAAGGCGGGGAGGCGCCGCTCGAGGAAACGGCGGTCGAACGCCGCGTTGTGCGCGATCACGAGCGCCGTCTCCTCGAGCAGCTCGTGCACGCGCTCGTCGTCGATGCGCCGTCCCTCCACGTCGCGCGCCCCGATCCCCGTCAGCTCCGTGACCTCCGGGGGGATGGGGATCCCCGGATCCTCGAGGAAGGTGACGCAGTCGTCGACGCCGTAGATCCGCCCATCATCCCCGAACTCGAACGGGACGAGCGCGAGCTGGATGATGCGGTCCGCCGCCGGATCGAGCCCCGTGGTCTCCACGTCCACGAACAGCGCGAGCCGCTTCGGCGCGCCGTCGTCGTGGTGGTAGCGCGCGCGCCGGTCGAAGCGCTCGACGACGCGATAGCGGCCGGAATCCGTCATGGCGCGCGTGATGAGCGCGCGCGTCCGCTCGTCGCCCACCAGCCGGGCGATGAGCGCGGGATCGGGCGCGCGCGGCCCCTGGCGGCGCGCCGGCTCGTCTGCCGGCGGATCTTCGTGCGGGTCGAACAGGCTGCGTTGCATCCGGTGGGACGGAGGTGGGTCGGCGCGAATGGAAGCTGATCGGTCGTTCCAGCCCGGCGCGCGGCGACCGGCCGCGGCCGTGCGTAACATATCACGCGGGCCGGGGATCGCACCATCATGGGAGTGCGGGTCCGCGGGGCGGGGGCGCGCGATCGATCACCCC
>CAMLEQ010000185.1 GCA_946479015.1 uncultured Gemmatimonadota bacterium
GAGCTCTGTCTGTTCGCGCACGCCGACGACGCGCGGGAGAGCCACCGCGTGTGGATGGTGGAGCGCAGCGACCAGATCTGGCATTGCTACCTTCCCGACGTTCGCCCCGGACAGCTGTACGGCTACCGCGTGTACGGGCCGTACGACCCGGAGAACGGCCAGCGCTTCAACCCGCACTGCCTCCTCATCGACCCGTACGCGAAGGCGATCAGCGGCACCATCAAATGGAGCAACGCGCTGTTCGCCTACCAGGTGGGCTCGCCGCGCGAGGACCTGGAGAAGAGCCGTACCGACAGCGCGGCGGGGATGCCGAAGTGCGTCGTCGTGGACAGCGCGTTCACGTGGGCCGACGACCGCCCGCCGCGCACGCCGTGGAACCGCACGGTGATCTACGAGTGCCACGTGAAGGGGCTCACCATGCGGCACCCCGGGGTGCCGGAGCACCTGCGCGGCACCTACCTCGCGCTCGCCTCCGATCCGATCATCGATCACTTCCAGTCGCTCGGCGTCACCGCCGTCGAGCTGCTGCCGGTGCACCACTTCGCCGTGGACCGCCACCTCGCCGAGCGCGGGCTCACGAACTACTGGGGGTACAACTCCATCGGATTCCTCGCCCCCGACGTGCGCTACGCCGCGAGCGGCGGGCTCGGGCAGCAGGTGGGGGAGTTCAAGTCGATGGTCAAGACGCTCCACTCGGCGGGGATCGAGGTGATCCTCGATGTGGTGTACAACCACACCGCCGAAGGGAACCACCTCGGCCCCACGCTCTCCCTCCGCGGCATCGACAACGCCGCCTACTACCGCCTCGATCCCGAGAACCCGCGCCTCTACGTGGACTTCACCGGGTGCGGCAACTCGCTGAACATGCAGCACCCGCGGACGATCCAGCTCATCATGGACTCGCTCCGCTACTGGGTGACGGAGATGCACGTGGACGGCTTCCGCTTCGACCTCGCGCCGGTGCTCGCGCGCGAGCTGTTCGAGGTGAACCGGCTGAGCGCGTTCTTCGACATCATCCACCAGGACCCCGTCCTGTCGCGCGTGAAGCTCATCGCCGAGCCGTGGGACATCGGCCCCGGCGGCTACCAGGTGGGGAACTTCCCCATCGGCTGGGCCGAGTGGAACGGGAAGTACCGCGACGACGTGCGGCGCTTCTGGCGCGGCGACAAGGGGATCGTGAACGTGCTGGCGAGCCGCCTCTCCGGGAGCAGCGACATCTACCAGTGGAGCAACCGGGCGCCGTACGCGAGCATCAACTTCGTGACCGCGCACGACGGGTACACGCTGCGCGACCTCGTGAGCTACGAGCGGAAGCACAACGAGGCGAACGGGGAGGAGAACCGCGACGGGCACGACGACAACATCAGCCGCAACTGGGGGGTGGAGGGGCCCACCGACGATCCCGCCATCCTCCGCCGCCGCGACCTCGTGGCGCGCGACTTCATGGCGACGCTGGCGTTCTCGCAGGGCGTGCCGATGATCTCGCACGGCGACGAGATGCTGCGCACGCAGCAGGGGAACAACAACGCCTACGCGCAGGACAACGAGCTGTCGTGGCTGAACTGGAATCTCACCAGCCGGCAGCGGGCGATGCTCGAGTTCACGCGGCGCATGTTCGCGGTGCGCCGCGAGAACCCCGTGCTGCGCCGGCGCGGCTTCTTCCGCGGGCAGGCGGTGAACGCGGAGGGGGCCAAGGACCTGTCGTGGATCCGCGCCGACGGCGGGGAGATGACCGAGGCCGACTGGCACGACGCGGAGAGTCACGCGCTGGGGATGCTCATCCACGGCGAGGCGGCGGACGAGATCGACGACCGGGGACGGCCGATCCTCGGCGACACGCTCCTCCTGCTGGTGAACAACCTGGAGGGGGAGCAGCCGTTCGTGCTCCCGGCGATGGAGCACGCGGGGGAGTGGGAGGTGCTGGTGAACACGGCGGCGGAGCCGTGTCACGGTCCGGCCGGCTCTGCCGTGACGGTGGCGCCCTTTTCGCTGATCCTTCTGCGCCACGTGCTCGCGCAGCCCACGGAGGAGGCGCGAGAACCGCAGCCCACAGGGGAGCCTGAATGACATCATCGAGTGGACGTGGAGGAGCGGCGGCGCCGGCGGCGCCGTCCACGATGCCGGCGCTCGACCGGCAGGAGGTGGAACGACTGGTGCGCGGCGAGCACGCCGATCCGCACCGCATCCTCGGCGCCCATCCGGCGCGCGTGGGGGGAGAGGACGGCGTGGTGGTGCGCGCGATGCACCCCGACGCGGTCGCGGTGCAGTGCGTCCTCGAGGATGGCCGCACCATCGCGATGCGCGACGTCATCCCCGGCGTCTTCCAGACGTTCATCGCCAGCGCCGCGCTCCCGCTGCGCTACCACCTCGTCTTCCGATTTCCCGATGGCGCCACATGGGAGCGCGGCGATCCCTACCGCTTCCTCCCCACCGTGGGCGAGCTGGATCTCCACCTGTTCGCCGAGGGAAAGCACCACCGGTTGTGGGAGGTGATGGGAGCGCACCGGCGCGAGATCGACGGCGAGATGGGCGTGTCGTTCGCCGTCTGGGCGCCGAACGCGCGGCGCGTGAGCCTGGTGGGCGACTTCGACGGCTGGGATGGGCGCCTCCTCCCCATGCGCACGCTCGGCGCGAGCGGCGTGTGGGAGCTGTTCGTCCCCGGCATCGAGCCTGGCGCGCTGTACAAGTACGAGATCCTCACGCGCGAGGGCGTGCCGCGGCTGAAGACCGATCCCTTCGCGCAGGCCATGGAGGCGCCCCCCGGCACCGCGTCGCGCGTGGTGCCCGAGGACGGCTACGAGTGGCACGACGCCGACTGGCTCGAGTCGCGCGCGCAGCGCGATCTCGCGAGATCGCCGATGCTCATCTACGAGGTGCACCTCGGCTCGTGGGCGCGCGTCCCCGAGGAGGGGAACCGGCCACTCGGCTACCGCGAGATCGCGCCGCGCCTCGTGGAGCACGTGAAGAGCCTCGGCTACACGCACGTCGAGCTCCTCCCCATCATGGAGCACCCGTTCACCGGATCGTGGGGATACCAGGTGACGGGCTACTACGCCCCCACCGCGCGCTACGGCTCACCCGACGACTTCCGCTTCTTCGTGGACACGTGCCACCAGGCCGGGATCGGCGTGATCCTCGACTGGGTTCCCGCGCACTTTCCCAAGGACGACTTCGCGCTCCGTCGCTTCGACGGCACCGCGCTGTTCGAGCACGCCGACCCGCGTCTCGGCGAGCACCCCGATTGGGGGACGCTCATCTTCAACTACGGGCGCAACGAGGTCCGCAACTTCCTCGTCGCCAACGCGCTCTACTGGGTGGAGGAGTTCCACGCCGACGGACTGCGCGTGGACGCGGTGGCGTCGATGCTGTACCTCGACTACAGCCGCAACGCGGGGGAGTGGCTCCGCAACCGGTACGGCGGACGCGAGAACCTCGAGGCGATCGACTTCCTGCGCGAGACCAACCGCCTCGTGCGCGACGAGGCGCCGGGGGCGTGCACCATCGCCGAGGAGTCCACAGCGTGGCCGGGGGTCACCGCGCCGCCGGAGCAGGGAGGGCTCGGCTTCACCTTCAAGTGGAACATGGGGTGGATGCACGACACCCTCGAGTACTTCGCGCTCGACCCCATCTACCGCTCGCACCACCAGGGGCAGCTCACCTTCTCGATGATCTACGAGTACAGCGAGCGCTTCATCATGCCCCTCTCGCACGACGAGGTGGTGCACCTCAAGCGGTCGCTGCTCGAGAAGATGCCCGGGGATGCGTGGCAGAAGATGGCCAACCTGCGCCTGCTCCTCACGTACATGTACACGCGTCCGGGGAAGAAGCTGCTGTTCATGGGCACCGAGCTGGCGCCGTTGAACGAGTGGAACCACGACACGAGCCTCGACTGGCACCTGCGCGAGGACCCCATGCACGCGCGCTTCGAGCAGTTCATGCGCCGGTTGGGGACGCTCTACCGCATGCACCCCGCGCTCTGGCGCGAGGACTACGATCCGCACGGCTTCCAGTGGATCGACGTGGCCGACGTCGCGAACTCGGTGCTCTCCTACGTGCGCCGCGCGGAGGACGAGCACCTGGTGGTGGTGCTGAACATGACCCCCGTGCCGCGCGAGCACTACCGCATCGGCGTCCCCGCGCGCGGCACGTACGCGGAGCTGTTCTCGAGCGACGACGAGCGCTTCGGCGGCTCCGCCGTCCAGCGCGTCCCGGCGGTGGCGACGGAGAACGCGCCGTTCCATGGGTACGAGCAGTCGATCGAGCTCACGCTGCCGCCACTGGGGGGGATCGTGCTGGGGTTGCGGTGAGGTGGGTTTCTGGGGCCTGGTGGATGGACCACGTTTCTGGGACATGGTGGCGAGACCACCGAAGAACGCGTGTGGCGTGTGGGGAACTGACGGGATGAGGAGGGAGGTACGGCGCGTGTAGGGCGGGATGTAGAGAGAGTCCGCCTACACACGAACCTACTCTCGCCGTACCTCCCTCCTCTTTCCGTCAGTTCCCCACACGCGACACGCGTCTTTCGGTGGTCCACCGACTCCACACTACTATCTCCAACCCATGCCTTCCGTCGCTCCTCGCCTGCAGTCGCTCGCCTCTCGCCTCGGCATCCTGCCCGGCTACATCGACCAGGCCGGCAAGCGTCGCGTGACGTCGAACGAGACGCGCGTGGCGCTGATCGCGGCCATGGGGTACGACGCGTCGAGCGAGGCGCTGGCGGAGCAGGCGCTGCGGGGGATCGAGGAGCGCGACCGGCGGCGCGTGATGGCGCCCGTGCGCGTGCTGCACGACGAGGAGGCATGGCACCGCACCATCGAGTTCCGCATCCCCGGTCACTGGGAGCTGCGCGCGGGGACGCGCGTGGAGTGGCGGTGCGAGCTGCGCGCCGAGGACGGCACCACGGCGATCCACCAGGGCGTGGCGGAGCGCGGCGCGGGGGAGGTGGTGGATGTGGGGCTCGCGCCGCTGATCGCGCCGGGGCATCACGCGCTCCGCCTCGAGCTCGTCGCCGGATCGCGGCGCACCACCGCCGAGCAGTTGCTCATCGTCACGCCGGCGTCGTGCATGCTCCCGTCGCACCGCTCGTTCGGGATCGTCGCGAACCTGTACAGCATCCGCAGCGCGCGGAACTGGGGGGTGGGGAACCTCGGCGACCTCGCGACGCTCGCCGAGTGGAGCGCGTCGCGCGGCGCGGCGTTCGTGGGGGTGAACCCGCTGCACGCGCTGCGCAACATGGGACACGACGTCTCCCCGTACTCCCCGGTGAGCCGCCTCTACCGCAACGAGATCTACCTCGACGTGGAGGCGATCCCGGAGCTCGCCGAGTCCGGCGAGGCGCGCGCGCTCCTCGAGCGCGACGACGTGCGCGCCGAGCTCGCGCGGCTGCGCGAGAGCGCTCGCGTGGAGTACGGGCGCATCGCCCGGCTCGCGGGCCCCGTGCTGCGCGCCCTCCACCGCACCTTCGCCGCGATCCATCGCGATGCCGACGACGCGCGCGGTCGCGCCTACGCGCGCTGGGTGGAGGGGGAGGGAGACGCGCTCGGGGCGTACGCCACCTTCCGCGCGCTCGAGGAGCACTTCACGCGCGAGGGGGAGCACCCGCCGCGGTGGCGCGACTGGCCGGCGCCGTACCGCACCCCCGCCTCCCCCGAGGTCGCGGCCTTTCGCCAGTCGCACCGCGAGGAGATCGACTTCCATCGCTGGCTGCAGTTCGAGCTCGACCGGCAGCTCGGCGAGGCCGCGCGTCGCGGACGCGATGCGGGGCTCTCCATCGGCATCTATCAGGACCTGGCCATCGGCACCGCGCCGGGTGGCAGCGACAGCTGGGCGTACCAGCCGTTGTTCGCGAAGGGGGTGAGCATCGGCGCCCCGCCCGACGACTACTCGGCCACGGGGCAGGTGTGGGGACTTCCTCCGCTCGACCCGCACCGGCTGTACGAGGACCGCTACGCGTACTGGAGCTCCCTCGTGCGCGCGGCGCTCCGCCACGCCGGCGCGCTGCGCATCGACCACGTGCTCGGGCTCTTCCGTCAGTTCTGGGTGCCCGAGGGGCGCACCGGAGAGGAGGGCGCGTACGTGCGCTTCCCCACCAACGACCTGTTCGGGATCCTCGCCCTCGAGAGCGCGCGTCACCGCGCGGTGATCGTCGGCGAGGACCTCGGCACCATCCCCCCGGAGGTGCCGGGGACGCTCAAGCGCTGGGGGGTGCTCGGCTCGCGCGTGATGCTCTTCGAGCGCGAGGAGACCGGCGCGTTCCGCGCCGCGGGGAGCTACGAGCCGTACTCGCTCGCCACCGCCGACACGCACGACATGGCGCCGCTGGCCGGCTTCTGGCAGGAGCGCGACATCGAGCTCGGACGCGAGGTGGGGGTGATCTCGACCGATGTCGAGGAGCGCGCGGCGCGCGTGGCGCGCGATCGCGACCGGAAGGCGCTGCTCGCCCGGCTCGCCGCCGACGGCGCGCTCGACGGCGCCGCCGAGCCCGGCGGCCCCGCGCTGCGCGGCGCGGTGCACCGCTTCCTCTGCTCCACCCCCGCGCTCCTCGTCGGGATCGCGCTCGACGACATCACCGGCGAGGTCGATCCCGTGAACATCCCCGGGATCGGCGCCGACCGCTTCCCGAGCTGGACGCGGCGCATGCGCACGTCGCTCGAGTCACTGCGCGGTGACCCCGACGTGGACGCGGCCCTCGACTGCGAGCGACGCGACGCGCCATGACCGCGGCGGCGCTCCTGGCCACCTACCGCCTCCAGCTCGGGGGCGCCTTCGGCGTGGCGCGCGTGCGGGAGGTCGTCCCCTATCTGGCGCGGCTCGGCATCTCGCACGTGTATCTCTCCCCCGTGCTGCGCTCGCGCCCGGGGAGCGCGCACGGCTACGACGTGGTGGATCCCACGCGGCTCGATCCGGAGCTCGGCAGCGATGAGGATTGGCGCGCGCTCGTGGACGAGCTGCGCCGCCACGGGATGGGGATCCTGCTCGACATCGTCCCCAACCACATGGGCGTCGGCGCCGACAACCCGTTCTGGGATGACGTGTTCGCCAACGGTCCCGCGTCGCGGTACGCCTCCTGGTTCGACATCGACTGGAGCGACGCGCGCCCCGGGATGCGCGGGCGCATCGTGGTCCCGATCCTGGACGATGAGCTCGATGCCGTGATCGCGCGCGACGAGATCCGGCTCCAGTTCGACGCCGGGCGCCTGCGCGTCCGCTGGCGCGACCACTCCTTCCCCGTGGACCCAGCGCTCATCCCGCGCGTGCTCGAGCCCGCGCTGGAGTCGCTGCGCGCCGAGTCACCGGACGGTGACATCGCCGTC
>CAMLEQ010000186.1 GCA_946479015.1 uncultured Gemmatimonadota bacterium
GAGCGGTCGATGATGCGCGCCGAGAGGATCTCGTCGTCGTGCGGGCGCCCCTCACGCTTGATGAAGCCTCCGGGGATCTTCCCTGCGGCGTATGACCTTTCCTTGTACTCGACCGTCAGTGGGAAGAACGGGAGCGGGCTGATGTTCTCGCTCACCGAGACCGCCGCCAGCACCACCGTGTCGCCGTACTGCACGAGGGCGGATCCCGCCGCCTGCTTCGCCATGCGCCCGGTCTCGATGACCAGCTTGCGGCCGGCGAACTCTCTCTCTACGCGTCGCATCATTTTTCGGTTCGTTGCGGGAACACAAAACGCGCGGGGACCGCAGATTCGGTGCCCGCGCGAGTGCAAGGGAGCTGCGAACTAGTGACGCAGTCCAAGCTCGTTGATGAGCTGGCGATACCCCTCGAGATCCGTCCGCTTCATGTACTCCAGCAGGCGGCGACGCTGCCCGACCATCTTCAGCAGTCCCCGACGGCTGTGGTTGTCCTTCGGATGGACCCTGAAGTGATCCGTGAGGTAATTGATCCGCTCGGTGAGGAGCGCGACCTGCAGCTTCGTGGAGCCCGTATCGCTCTCGTGCGACTTGTACTTCTCGATGATCGGTGTCTTGACGAACGCCATTATGTATATTCTCCGAACGTGCCGCTGCGCTGCTTCGCCGAATTCGTTGAAGCACAGTAATTTAGTTGTCACTCTCTCCCGTGTAAAGGCTCTCCGGCGTGCCTGAGCGATATCTCGGCCGGACTCTCGGCCGCTTCCGCATCGAGGCCATCATCGGCTCCGGCGGCTTCGCCTGGGTCTACAAGGGCTATGATCCGGAGCTGGAGATCCCCGTCGCCATCAAGGTCCTCAAGCCGCAGTACGCCGGCGAGGAGACCTTCGAGACCCGCTTCCGCCGCGAAGCCTCCACCGCCGCCAAGCTCCGGCATCCGAACATCATTCGCATCCTCGCCGTCGGACGCGAGGAGCAGGCGGTGTACTTCGTGATGGACTACCTCCCCACCGGGCTCGACGACCGGCTCCGGATCATGGGGACCCTCCCGGAATCGCTCCTCATCCGGCTGGGGATGGACGTCTCCGCCGCCCTCGCGTTCGCGCACCGCGAGGGGGTGATCCATCGCGACATCAAGACCGACAACATCCTGTTCGACGAGCACGGCAACGCGATCGTGGCGGACTTCGGGATCGCCCGCGCCGTGAGCGGCTACATCGAGCAGACCGGCACGAACATGGTCGTCGGCACCCCGCAGTACCTCTCCCCGGAGCAGGCGCGCGGCCAGCCGCTCGACGGGCGCGCCGACATCTATTCCCTCGGCGTCACCCTGTTCAAGGCGGCCACCGGCGTGCTCCCTTTCCAGGGGGACGACTGGTACGACATCGCGCGGCAGCACGTGGAAGAGACGCCGCCGAAGCCCCGCGCGTTCAACCCCGCGCTGTCGCGCGGGGTCGAACGGGTCATTCTGAAGTGCCTCGAGAAGAACCCGGCCAACCGCTACCCCACGGGAGACGCGCTGCACACGGAGCTGGTGCAGTTGCTGGGGAAGGCCGCACTCCCGGAGGGGGACGCGACGATCGTCCTCCCCACTCCCCTGGGCGGCACGCCGGCGCAAGCGGAGCCGGCGCGTACGCCGGCTCGGTGGCCGACGGTGCTCTCGGCGGCGGCGGCGATCCTCATCGCCGCGCTCATCGCCACCACGCTGCGCATGCGCTCAGCCCCTCGGTCGGTCGAGGTGGAGCACGTCGCATCGACCCCCGGGGCGGCCATGGCCGCTCCGCCTCCGCCGTCGTCCGCCCCGGTGTCGCGCGACAGCGCGGCCGCGGAGGCCGATTCGATTCAGCGGCCGCCGGTCCCCGCTCCCGCCGTCGCCGAGTCGCCCCCGGAGCTACGCGTAGACGTCCCGGACGGCGCCGCCGTCAGGGTGGATGGGCACCTCGTGGCGCACGGCGACTGGCATACGCGGAAGATCACCGCTGGACGGCACACGATCTCCGCCACGATGGCCAGCGTCCCCGGCTGCCCCACCGCCACGCAGTCGAGAACGGTGCGGGTGACCGCCGGTGATCCCACCATCGTCGCGCTCGCGCCGCGGCCGTGTGGCAAGCTCACGCTCGACGTCCTTCCCGCTGGTGCGCGGTGGGCCGTGAGCTCCCGGGAGGGCGACGAGATCGCGCACGGCATCGTTCCCTCCGCGGCGCCGACGCCGCTGCCGGTGGGAAGCTACGTGCTGCACATCTCCAAGCGTCTGTGCGCCGACTGGAGCGCCCCGATAACCATCTCCACGGCGGAGCGCCCCCCCGAGCGCGTACGTCTCATCTGCCCGTGATGGTGCCGGCGGCGGGCCCGCCGCCGGCGCGACACTCCACGCACATCGCGCTCGCCCCCAGCTCCACCATCATTCGCCGCGCCCACGAGCCGTGCAGGTGCTCGTCGCAGAGGATGCGGCGGCACCGCGCGCACACGCCGCCGCGCGTAGTGTCGAAGCGCACGCCGCACGCCTCGCAATCGGCGGTGACGGTCGATCGTCGAAAGATCGGAAGACCGAGCATCAGTCAGGCTGGTGAGGTGCAGCCGCCGGCGCGCCGCAACGGACGCGCCAGCCGAGGATCGACGCCGTGGGAGCACGCACCCGACCGTCGGCCACGAGCGCCGTCGCCGTCCCGCGCAGCGTGTCGCCACGGAGCCGCCCCGTGAAGCGCACGAGCACGCCGGCGGGCCACCAGGGCGGATAGAGCATGATCGTGGAATCGCCGTGCAGGCCGGCGTGCGAGGCGTCGCCGCGCGGCCCCGGGGGGACGTCCGACGGGGCGGACGGGGTCCCGTGGTGCCCCGCCGCCGCCCAATCGAGGGGCGGCTTCCACTCGCCGAAGGAGAAGCCGTAGCACTCGTTCGGGCGCGTGTCCGACGAGCGATCGCCCCTGAGCGAATCCGCGGCGGCGGCGGGAGCGTTCGTGCCGCCCTGCGCCGCCAGCGGCGGCGCGAGCAGCGCGATGAGCAAGGCGGCGAGCGCCGCCTCGCCTCGGATCACCGCCTCGAGGTCACGCTGTCGGTGCCGGCTCCCGCCGGCTCCTCGTCGGACCCCTCGTTCGCTTCTCCCGAGAGCGCCTTCATCTCGGCGCCATACTTCTCCAGCTCCGCCTTGTGCGCCCGCACGAACGCGACGTTCTCCGGCGGCGTCCCCTTGGGGAGCTCCTTCAACTTGTACGGTCCCTTCGCGTCCATCATCGCCGCCGCGAGGCTGGCCTGCAGCATCGACATGGTGAACATCGCGTACTCGCGCGAGGTGAGCCCCGCCGAGGTGATCGCCTTCTTCATCGGCGGAATCCCATCGAACTGCTTGGCCATGTCGGCGATCGTCTTCGCCTCCGGCTGGTCCTCCTGCTGCGCCTTCTCCATGTAGGCGCGCGCGGCCGGATCCTTCGCGAGCGCGGCCAGGTTGCGCCCCGCCTGCATCACCTTGTGCAAGGTGGACTCGGTGAGGCGATAGCTCGCGAGCGCCTGCATGTCCGCGTCCGGTGCCTTCTGGGCATGGGACCGGGCGGGGATCGCGGTCACGGCGACGGCGGCCGCGGTGAAGGCGATGGAGCGAATGGTGCGGCACATCATGGAGGATCTCCTGAGAGTTGATGGTCACACGTGGTCGCCCACGCTACACCCGGCGACGGCCGGGGTCAACTGGACACAGCGCCCCGTTCTGGCGCGTGCGGGCGCATCACCGCGGCCCACCTCCCTCCGCTGCCAGGCTGTCCAGGGCCCCGTCGGAGAGCCGGTACACGGTCCACTCGTCCATCGCCCGGGCGCCGAGCGAGCGGTAGAAGCGCACCGCGGATTCGTTCCAGTCGAGCACCCACCACTCGAGCCGTCCCCCACCCCGCTCGCGCGTGAGGCGGGCGAGGGTGGCCAGGAGCCGCCGTCCGAGCCCGCGCCCTCGCCAGGCGGGACGCACGTACAGGTCCTCCAGGTAGATCCCGCGTCGTCCCAGAAACGTCGAGTAGTTGTGAAAGAACAGGGCGAAGCCGGCCGGCTCGTCTCCCGCGAACGCGAGCAGCACCTCCGCGCCGGGAGTCGCGCCGAAGAGCGACTCGCGGAGTCCCTCCTCGGTGGCCGTCACCTCGTGCTCCAGCCGCTCGTGGCGCGCCAGCTCCCGGATGAACGACAGGATCAGCGGGACGTCGCGCTCCGTGGCCCGGCGCAGCGTGAACCGCGGCTCGAGCGCGAGCTGCTCCGCCACCACGGCGGCCAGCGTCTCGAAATCGATGCGCTCGTAGCGCCCGTCGGCGCCGGGCGGTCGACTGGCGCCGCGAGCGGGCGGACCCTCGAGCGACACGTCGTATTCCCCCTCGGGGCGGTCGCACGTGGAAATGAGCAGCACCCGCTCCGGCGCGCCCTCGCGCGCCACACGCACGGCGCACAGATCGTGGTCCCAGTACTCCACCGCGAGCACATCGTCACCGAAGCGCTCGCGCAACCGCGCGAGCACCAGGTCGATCGCGAGCGGGTTGCCGTGCAGCGCATCCATGCTTCCCCCTCCGCCGGTGGTTCGATCCGGTCCCCCCAAGGTGCGGTGGCGGGGCGCGGCGCGCTACCGCCGGGCGACACCTGGCGCCGAGGCGCGCCGTAGTGTCACTTGGCGGGAGCGGAGACATCACTTCACACGGAGCAGAGGATGGGGGATCCCGGGCCGTACATCGTCGCCACGTTCGCGATCATCGCCACCACGGTGGTCTTGCTCGCGCGCATCCTCGTGGGCCGCGGCAAGCACGGCGGTGCCGCGGATCCCGCGCGATTGCAGGCCATGGAAGAGCGGCTGGCCAGGATGGAACAGGCGATCGACGCGATCGCCATCGAGACGGAGCGGATCGCCGAGGGGCAGCGCTTCACCACCCGGCTGCTGACCGAGCGGGCGAAGGAGCCGGCGTCCTGAGCGGCGGCTCCGCCGGTCAGTGGCCGACGGCGAGCGCCCCCACCGCCGCGCCGAGCACGGTGCCGAGCCAGAAGCTGCCGCGGCGATAGAAGGGGGGGGCCGGACGCTCCAGCAGCGCCACGTGCCGGTCGCTCACTCTCGTGGTCGCGCCGGTGACCAGCGCCGTGGCGTTTCCATCCCTCACGCGGAGGATCCTGAAGCGCGCCACGAGAGCGTCGCGCCGCTCGGGGTCCACCGCGATGCCCACCATCCCCGGCTTCACCCAGCCGTGCGTCGCGGCGGGACAGGTGAAGGTGAAGGTGCTGTCCCCCACCTTCGCGATCTCGAAGCGGTACGCGCTCTCCTGGGCGCGCGCGGGGCGCGCGCCCGCGAGCGCGAGAAGCAACGCGGCGACGATGGACAGGACCGGTCGCACGTCAGAGGCGGAAGAGATTGCGGACCCAGTTTGTGATGTCGTTGAACATCACGATCACGAACAGGAGCGCGATCGCCGCGAGGCCGAAGCGCAGCAAGTACTCGCGCGTGCGCGCGCTCAGCGCGCTCCCCTTCGCCGCCTCCACGACGTTCAGCACGATCTGCCCTCCGTCGAGGATGGGGATGGGGAGGAGATTGAACACGGCCACGTTGATGCTCACGATCGCGAGCAGAGAAAGCAACGCTTCCCACCCCCGCCTGGCCGCGGTGGCGCTGGCGCGCCCGATGGCGATCGGGCCGTTCAGCTTGCGCACCGAGAGCTGCCCGGTCGCGAGATTCTTCAACGCCGTCACCACCGCCCCGGCCACTCCCCAGGTCTCGCTCCACCCCGCCTGCATCGCCCGCCCCAAGGGGACCGGCAGGCGCTCGGCGGACGTGCGCCGCTGCGCGCCGATCTTCCCCACCGTCTCCTGCTGTCCGGTGATCGGGTCGGTCTGCGTCATGGAGTCGGGCGTGATCGTGAGCCGCACGAGGCGCCCCTTGCGGGCCACCTGGAACTCGAGCGGCCGCCCCGGCGCGCTCTCGATGCGCCGCACGATGTCCCCCCACGAGCGTGCTGGCGTCCCTCCCACGGCCACCACGCTGTCGCCTGCCAGCAGCCCACCGTGCTCCGCGGGGCTGTCGGGCATCACCTGATCGATCACCGGCGACGAGTACGGCTGGATGGCGTAGAGGACCTGGTCCGCGGTCGCGCCGCCGGGGCCGAGCGGCACGTGGACGGTGGCGCGCTGGGTACGAAGGGTGAGCACGCGGCGGCCATTCGCGCTGTCCACGCGATCCGCCACGTCGTTCCAGGTGGACACCGGCGCCCCGTCGACGGCCAGGATCGTGTCCCCCGGCGCCATGCGCTGCGCGACCTCCGGCGCGGCGGGGATCGGCCGCACATCGCCCACCACGCGCGTGCGGATCACCGCTTCCCCCAACGACCATGCGAGCCCCGTGAGGACGACGAAGCCGAGCAGCATGTTCATCGTGACGCCGGCGAGCATGATCACGAGGCGCGCCCAGAGCGGCTTCGACTCGAACCACCGGTGCTCGGGGACGGGATGCGGCCCGAAGGGAGCCATCCCGTTCGGGTCGTACCAGCGCGGGAGCGGCTGCCCGGAGGATGCGTCTGGCGCCGGGTGCTCCCCGCCCCCCTCGATGAATGCCATCGTCTCATCGTCGCGCGAGGCCATCCGGACGTAGCCGCCGAGCGGGATCGCCGCGAGGACGTACTCCGTCTCCCCCCACTTCCGGCTCCAGAGCGCCGGGCCGAAGCCGATGGAGAAGCGCGGCGCGTAGACGCCGAGCGCCTTGGCGGCGAGGAAATGTCCGAGCTCGTGAATGAAGATCACGAGCCCGAACACGAACACGATGGCGAGGAACGAACGGAGCACGTCTAGCATCGCACCATCTCTCTCACGAAGCGGCGGGCACGCTGGTCCACCGACACGAGCGCGTCGCGCGAGTCTCCCGGGGCATCCCCGAGCGCGGTCAGCGCTGCATCGATCGTGCGCGGGATGTCGCCGAAGCTGATCTGCCCGTCCAGGAAGAGCGCGACGGCCTGCTCGTTCGCGGCATTGAACACCGCCGGCGCGGCCCCGCCCCGGCGGCCGGCGGCGATCCCCAGCCGCAGCGCCGGAAAGTCGTGCGCGCGCACCCGCTCGAAGGTGAGCGGGGAGAGCTCCACCGGATCGAACGGTGGTACCCCGGCGTCCGCCACCCGTTCGGGGTGGGTGAGCGCGTAGAGCACGGGAAGCTCCATGCTCGGCACGCCCATCTGCGCCAGCACCGACCCGTCCACGAACTCCACGAACGAGTGCACCACGCTCTGCGGGTGCACCACCACCTCGATGCGGTCGTAGTCGAGCCCGAACAGGTAGTGCGCCTCGATCACCTCGAGCGCCTTGTTGGCGAGGGTGGCGCTGTCGA
>CAMLEQ010000187.1 GCA_946479015.1 uncultured Gemmatimonadota bacterium
CGCCTCGGCGATGCGCTCCACCGGCGCCCCCTCCCCCCAGTCGGTCTCCAGCACATCCACGCGCAGGCCGAGGCGCTGCGCGCAGTCGATGAACAGGTGGCTGAACTGGCCGAAGCGCGGCGCGAGCACGCGGTCGCCGGGGCTCAGCGTGTTCACCAGCGCGGCCTCCCACATCCCGGTGCCCGTGGCGGGGAAGACGAACGCCTGACCGGACTCGGTGCGGAAGACCTTCTTCAGGTCGCTCAGCACGGAGCGCGTGAGCGCGGGGAACGCGGAGGAGCGGTGGTCCTCCATCGCGCGGTGCATGGTGCGCAGGATGCGATCCGGTACGTTCGTCGGGCCGGGAACGAAGAGAGCGTTGCGTCCGGGCATGTCAGGACCTCCGTGACGTGGCGGCGAGGGTCGGCCGAGCGCGCATCGGTGGCGCGCATCGCGCGCTCTCGCGCGGGCCGGGAAAAAGCACGATCTTGGACGGCATGAAGATGCCGGACTCTCCCACCGATACCATGCTTCCCGAGCGGCCGCGCGACACGCGCGCGCTGCTGGAGGAGCTGTACTGGGCGGCGGTGCGGGCGGTGTCGCCCGGTCCGGCGCTCCGCGCCGCGCTCGAGCGCACGCCCAGGCCGGCGCCGGAGCGGCGCGTATGGATCATCGCCATCGGCAAGGCGGCGAGCCCCATGGCCGCGGCGGCGGTGGAGACGCTCGCGCGGTGGGGGATGACGCCCGCGGGGGGCGTGATCGTCGCGCCGCGCGCGCTCCCCTCCCCGCACGCCGCGATCGAGAGCGTGGCGGGGGACCATCCCGTGCCGGGCGCGCGGTCGCTCCGCGCCGCCGCGCGCATCGGCGAGGTGGCGGCGCGCGTGCGCGCGGACGACGAGGCGTGGGTGCTCCTCTCCGGCGGCGCGACGAGTCTCACGGCGGCGCCCCACGGCGCGCTCGCGCCGGAGGATCTCCAGGCGCTGTACGCGTCGCTGCTCGCGTCGGGGCTCGACATCGCGGAGATGAACCTCATCCGGAAGCGCTTCTCCCGCTGGGGCGCCGGCCGCCTCGCGGCGGCGCTCGCCCCGGCACAGGTGCGAAACTTCATCATCTCTGACGTGATCGGCGACGACCTCGCCGCGATCGGATCCGGGCCGTGCATCCCCGATCCCGCCACGGCCCGCGAGGTGCGCGCGCTCCTCGACGGCGCCCATCTGTGGGATCGCATCCCCGCCCCCATGCGGAGCTACCTGGCGGACGTGGAGCGCGACGCCGCGCTCGAGACCCCGAAGCCGGAGAGCGACGTGTTCGCCCGCGTGGAGCGGGCGATCATCGCCAGCAATCGCGTGGCGCTCGACGCCATCGCGGCGCGCGCGCGGGAGCTCGGCTGCGCGGCGCGCATCCTCGACACCGCGCTGGCGGGAGAGGCCGCCGTCGTCGGCCGGCGACTCGCCGCCACGGTGGCAACCTATTGCGACGCCAGCGACACGGCCCTGCCCGGACAGGCAGGGTGCACCTGCCTCGTGTGGGGAGGGGAGACCACAGTCACCATCGAGGGGAGCGCCGGGCGTGGCGGGCGCTGCCAGGAGCTCGCGCTCGCCGCCGCGCGCGAGCTCGCGACCGCGCGCGATGCGCGCGGCGCGATGCTGCTCGCCGCGGGCACGGACGGGCGCGACGGCGACACCGATGCGGCGGGCGCGATGGTGGATGCCGGCACCTGGGGCGCGATCGCGCGCGCGGGGCGCGATCCGGAGCGCGACCTCGCGACGCACGACTCGCACCCCGCGCTCGACGCGGCGGGAGCGCTGCTGCGCACCGATCTCACCGGCACCAACGTGATGGACGTGGTGATCGGCGTGTGCGCGCTCCCGGTTCCCCCCGCGTCCGGCGAGGGACCTTTCGCCGAGCTCGCGCGGTAGGACGAGGGTCTCCAGTCTCGATGCCGATGTCCGTCGTCCGTTCCGCTCTGCTCTCCCTCGCGTGCGCGGCGCTCTCCGCCGCGCCGCTGCGCGCCCAGGGGTGCGATTCGCTCGTCACGCGCACCGCCCCCGACACGCTCTCCGGACGCCGGATCGACTCGGTGCGCGTGGTCACGCTCTCCCCGGATCCGCTCCCGGGGCCGGCGGCGATCGTCGATCACCTTCACGTGCGCACGCAGGAGGGGACGATTCGCCGGCAGCTCCTCTTCGCCGCCGGCGACACGATCGACACCCTCCGCGTGGCCGAGACCATGCGCCGCCTGCGCGGGCACCGCTATCTCACCGACGCGTGGCTCACGGCGCGCGGCTGCTCCCCCTCCGGGGGCGTGACGCTCACCGTGACGACGCGTGACGCGTGGAGCACGCGCCCGGAGGTGAAGCTCGGCGCGTCGGGGAAGGCGACCATGGGGGTGGAGGAGCGGAACCTGCTGGGCACCGGGCGCGCCGCGAACCTGTACGTGCGGTCGAACGGCGGCTCGCAGCTCGGCGTCGGCGCCATGGTGAGCGATCCGTGGGTACCGTACACCGGCCTGTCGGCCACGCTGAGCACGAACAGCTACCGCGACGGCGCCGACTGGCACGTGGATGTGACGTCGCGCAACCTCACGATCTTCGATCCCTGGCGGACGGAGATCGTGCTCGGCGGGAGCACGTACCATCCGGCGGACGACTCGTCAGGCACCTTCGGCCATCAGTGGGCGAGCGTGCTCGTGTCGCGCGTGGTGGCGGCGTCGCCGCGCGGCGTCACGAGCGTGATCGGGGGCGCCGAGACCGAGCGCGGCCGGCTGTTCGCCGGTCCGGGAGATGCGATCGTCGGGCCGGCGCGGGTGATGCGCCGCTTCATCGGCGCCGACGTGGGGCTCCGCCGCGAGACGGCGCGCTACGACACGCTCACGTGGATGCTTCCCGGCGACGGGCTCGCCGACCTCCCGCTCGGCTTCGAGTGGGAGGGGGTGCTGGGGCTCGGCAAGGAGCTCGAGAGCGGACGGGGTGCGGCGCACCTGGACTTCTGGGGCGGGCGCGCGTGGATGCCGCGTCGCGGCCACCTGCTCGTGGCCGACGTCTGGAGCTCGGGGTTCATCGGCGACGGCTTTTGGCACGCGGGGACCATCCGCGGGCTGCTCTCGTATTATGCGGCGGCGCCGCGCGGCACGTGGCAGGCGCGCCTGGGCGCGGAGCGCCTGTTCGACCCCGATCCCGACGTGCGCGCGCTGGCCACCGTGGACCCCGCGCTCTCGCTCTACCCGCGCGACTCGCGCCTCGCCGAGCTGGCGGTGAGCGCGTCGCTCGAGCGCGATGTGGAACTGCGAAAGCTCTCGAGCTCGTGGAACCTCGACGGCGCGCTATTCGCCGCGTACAGCGCGCGCCACGATCCCGCGTCGCCGGACGCGGAGCATCTCCAGGCGGGGGTGCTCGGATTCGGGCTGCGCCTCGCCCCGCGGCGCGCCGGCCGCGCGACCTTCCGCGTCGACGTCGGCTTCCCCGTGACGCACTCGCCGGGGCTGAAGGGGAAGCCGTACTTCGGGGTGACCGTGATGCCGTGGCTGGGCGCTGATCGGGAGAGGGATGGGCGGCGGGATCGGTGAGGCGTGGGGCGTGGGGCGCGGGAATCGGGACTCGGGACTCGGGACTCGGGACTCGGGAATCGGGAATCGGGGATCGGAATCGGGACGCAGGGCGGAATTCGGGAGTAGCGTTCCCGGCGGGCGATAGCTAGGCACCGGCCCGGGGCGCTCGCGCGATCGCGGCGGCCGAGAATGTGGCGGACGTGGAGGCGCCGCGCGCTCCGCCGGGTGGTCCGCAGGCTGGTCCTTTCGGCGCCCGCGGCTACATTTCCTCGACGCGGCCAGCGCGCTCCCCATGGCGGGGGCGCGTTTTCCTTTCCCCGGAACGGAACCTGCGCAGGCGACGACGCGCGCTGGCGCGCCGCACCGCACACGAACGCGCGACCCTCGACGGACGACCACGATGCCCACGTCTCCCTTCACGATCGGCCTCATCCAGCAGGCCGTCTCCGAGAACGCCGACGCCACGGTGGATGCCGCCGAGCGCGGGATCCGCGAGGCGGCCGCGCGCGGCGCGCAGATCATCTGCCTGCAGGAGCTGTTCAACGCGCCGTACTTCTGCAAGGTGACCGACGCCGAGCGCTTCGACCTCGCCGAGCCCATCCCCGGCCCCACCGTGGAGCGGATGCAGCGCGTGGCGAAGGAGCTGGGGGTGGTGATCGTGGTGCCGATCTTCGAGCAGCGCGGTCCGGGGCTCTACCACAACTCGGCCGCGGTGGTCGATGCCGACGGCTCGCTGCTCGGCACGTACCGCAAGATGCACATCCCCGACGACCCGCTCTATCACGAGAAGTACTACTTCACGCCCGGGGAGATCTACCAGCACGATGAGTCGAAGCCGCCGTCGGCGTTTCGCGTCTTCCGCACGCGCTTCGCGACCATCGGGGTGCTCATCTGCTGGGACCAGTGGTACCCCGAGGCGGCGCGGATCACGGCGCTGATGGGGGCGGAGATCCTGCTCTATCCCACGGCGATCGGGTGGCACCCGAAGGAGAAGGCGGAGTGGGGGGCGGCGCAGGCCGACGCCTGGCGCACGGCGCAGCGCGCGCACGCGATCGCGAACGGCGTGTACGTGGCGGCCGTGAACCGTGTGGGCTTCGAGCCCGAGCCGGGCACCGATGGGATCGAGTTCTTCGGCCACTCGTTCGTGAGCGACCCCTTCGGCCGCCTGATCGCCGAAGCGGGCACCGAGCCCGCCGTCCTCGTGGCCCAGTGCGACCCCGCCCTCATCGAGTACACGCGGCGGAACTGGCCGTTTCTGAGAGATCGGAGGATAGATGCGTATGGGCCGATTCTCAATCGATACATAGGCTAGGGGCGCGGGGCGGGGGCGCGGGGCGCGCTCGATTGCAAGGTTCACTCGCGGAGGCTCGCGGCGAGCCGACTGATCATGCGGCTGATGTGGTCGGCGGGCTCGCGTAGCGGGAGGAGTTGCGCCGCGGTTGCGTAGCCCAGTCCCTCGGCGAGGTATAGATGGGTCTCGACTTCCATGAGCGAACCGCGCGCATGCGACAGGTGGCGCAGGTAGTCGCCGCGGTAGAAGCGACCGTGGCCCTCGGCGATGTTCGCCGGGACCGACGCCGCAGCGCGGCGCAGCTGACTTCCCAGTTCGTAACGCTCGAATCTCGGCAGCTTCGCCGAGAATTTGTGGACCGAAATCGCGAGATCGAGCGCCTGGCGCCAGACCTCGAGGTCACGATAGCTGCGTATCATCATGCACTCTCCGGTTCGGGACGTGCATGATTTTGAACCCCGAAGCTCGATCGGCTCGCATCACAACATTGCCATGACAACCGATCCGTCCCCCCTCGCCGGCAGCGGTCGCGCGCCCCGCGCCCCGCGCCCCGCGCCCCGGCTTCTTCCCGCCGAATGGTCCCCCCACACCGCCACCTGGCTCGGCTGGCCGCATCATCGGCCGGACTGGCCGGGGAAGTTCGAGCCGATTCCGTGGGTCTACGCGGAGATCGTGCGGGTGCTGCACGTGCACGAGCGGGTGGAGATCCTGTGCAATGGGGAGGAGGTGCGAGAGGATGCGGTGCGGGCGCTGCGCGCGCACGACGTGGACCTCGCGCGCGTGGGGCTGCACCTCGTCCCCACCGATCGCGTGTGGCTGCGCGACTCGGGGCCCACGGCGGTGATGTCGCCGGAGGGGCGCGTGCACTGGGTGTCGTGGCGTTTCAATGCGTGGGCGAAATACGATGATTACGCGAGCGACGAGATGGTGGCGCAGCGCGTGGCGGAGCTGAGCGGGCTGGAGATCGAGGAGGCGACCCGCCCCGACACGGGGGAGCGGCTCGTGCTCGAGGGGGGCGGGATCGAGACGGACGGGAACGGGACGATGCTGGTCACCGAGGAGTGGCTCCTCTCCGATGTGCAGGTGCGAAATCCCGGGCTCGACCGCGCGGGGTACGAGCGCGCGTTCGCGGAGTGGCTCGGGATCGAGCGGACGATCTGGCTCGGCGAGGGGTGCGTGGGCGATGACACGCACGGTCACGTGGACGACATCGCGCGCTTCACCGACCCGCACACCATCGTGCTCGCGTACGAGGAGGACTCGCGCGACGAGAACCACCGGCGCTCCACGGACAACCTGCGCCGGCTCGAGCTCGCGGCGCGCGACTTCCCCGGCGGTCTCCGCATCGTGAAGCTGCCGTACCCGCGCGCGGTGATCATGGACGGCCAGCGCCTCCCGGCGAGCTACGCGAACTTCTACGTCGCGAACGGCGTGGTGCTCGTACCCACGTTCAACGACCGCAACGACCGCGTCGCGCTCAACGTGCTGGCCGGCCTCTTCCCCGGACGCGAGGTGGTGGGCATCCACGCCGTGGATCTGGTGTGGGGGCTCGGCACCCTGCACTGCCTCTCGCAGCAGCAGCCCGCCGGACGCGCCTGAGCGCGGCGCGTCGGGGTCTCGCCGACGCGCGCTCCTCCCTTCGCCGACTGTCCGCGCCGCTCCCGTGCCGCACGTTGCACGGTGGGCGGCGCGCCGCATCCAGGGCCGTCCACGGACTCGTTCGGATCGGAGGAGTCATGAACACGGTACACGTGCATCTCCTGCTCAATCACTTTCCGGTGATCGGCACGATCATCGGCCTCGCGCTCCTGGCCATCGGGTGGGCCCGGCGGAACGATGCGCTCGTGCGGGCATCGCTCTGGCTGTTCGCCGCGCTCGCGGTGGTGGCTGTCGTGGTCTATCTCACGGGAGAGCCGGCCGAGGATGCCGTGAAGCACACGGCGGGATTCTCCGACACGATCGCCGAGCGGCACGAGGATGCGGCGCTCATCGCGCTCATCGCGCTCGGCGCGTTCGGGGTCGGCGCGCTCGGAGTGCTCTGGCGCTTCCGTCGCCGCGCCATCCCGCGCGGCGTCGCGGCGGCGGCGCTCGCGTTCGCGCTCGTTCCCTCGGCGCTCATGGGGTGGACGGCGAACACCGGCGGCCAGATCCGCCACACCGAGATCCGCGCTGGCGCGCGGGGCGCGCAGCCGGTGCCGCGGGCGAACGGCGATCGCGCGGAGGACGGCGGTCGCTGACGGACGTCACCGCGTGGGAGTGCCCGAGCGCGGCGGCGTGGTGGTGTCGAACCCGGGCGGCACCTGGAGGAGGCGCGGAGAGTCGTGCACGATCCGCCCGCCCAGCCAGGCGGTGTACGTGACGGCACCGAGGCTCGCGAGCGTCGCGAACAGCACCACGAGCCGCACCCAGCGCGGCGGGAGCGAACCCGGCTCCCGCCGCGTCATGCGCCACCACCCGTAGGCGGACACCGCGCCCATCA
>CAMLEQ010000188.1 GCA_946479015.1 uncultured Gemmatimonadota bacterium
CGCCATCGCCGGGTTCACCACGGCGCCGCCGTAGCTCCCCGAGTGCAGGTCGCCGGACG
Organism: uncultured Gemmatimonadota bacterium; assembly: GCA_946479015.1. The sequence continues at coordinate 60 of CAMLEQ010000188.1, forward strand.
GCCCGCGCACGGTGATCTCGAAGTACGCGAGCCCGCGGAGCGAGGAGAGGATGGAGGGGAGCCCCGGCGCGAACATCGACGAGTCGGAGATGACGCAGTAGTCGCACGCGAGCCGGTCGCGGTGGCGCTCGATGAACGCTTCCAGGTTGTCGCTCCCGACCTCCTCCTCCCCCTCGGCGAGGACGATCACGTTCACCGGGAGCGAACCGCGCGTGGCGAGGTGCGCCTGGATCGCCTTGAGGTGCAGGAAGAGCTGTCCCTTGTCGTCCACCGCGCCGCGGGCGAAGATCTTCCCGTCACGCAGCGTCGGCTCGAACGGCGGCGACTCCCACAGCTCGAGCGGCTCGGCCGGCTGCACGTCGTAGTGCCCATAGATGAGCACGGTCTTCGCCGACGCCCCCGCGCCGCGCCACTCGCCGAGTACCACCGGGTGCCCGCCCGTGGGAAGGATCTCCGTGGAGAGGCCGCACTCCCGCATCGCGCCGGCGAGCCACTCGGCCGCGCGCGTCATGTCGCCGCGATGCTCCGAGCGCGCGCTGACGCTCGGGATGCGCAGGAAGTCGAACAGCTCCTCGTGGATGCGCCGGTCGTGCTGGGCGAGGTACTGCGCCAGGTCGGGAGCGAGCGTCGTCGTCATGTCGAGATCGTCGAACAGGTGAAGCCAGCAGGGCGGGTCGCCAGTCATGTGCGCGCCTCGGGATGGTGAGAGGAAAATCCGCGGCGGAGAGCGCGAAGGCAAGGCGCGGACGGCGGCGCCGTGCGCGGGACGCGGGCGCCGGGCCCGAGGCGTGGGGCGGGAGCGGTGAACACGCGGGGAGCGGGCGCTCAGCGCGGCCAGGCGCCGGTCCAGCCGCCGAGCACCCAGACGCGGCGCACGTCGCGCAACTCGGTGCCACGGAGGAGATCGGCTGGAGCCGCGAACGCCACGTGCGTGAAGTACGGGCGGAGGAGCGTGACCACGCGATCGGGGCGGCCGCGGGTCTCGGGAGGCACCACGAGCACCAGCGCGTCGCCCGCGCGCGCCCGTTCCGGGAAGCCCGGCCAGAAGTCGTACTGGTTGGCGCGACTGCCGAGGTTGAGCGAGAGCACCGGCGGGTGATCGGGGAGGTGGAACGCGATCTCCGACGCCTCCTGATAGCGGTCGCCGGCGATCCACACGCGCGCCCCGGTGGCGTCGTGCACGCTGTCCGCCACCGCGCGCACCCGGAGCGACAGCGCATGCCACCCCGCGCCTCGCGCGGTGGGATCGTCGCTCGCGGCGATGGGCAGGAACGGCCGGACCGCCTGGAGATAGGAGGCGAGCACCATCACCCCACCCACGGCGCAGCCGATGCGGAGCCACCGCTCCCACGCGCCGGCGCGGCACCAGACGGCCGCGAGGACGATGGCTGCCGCGTACGCCGGCGCCTGCCAGTTGGCCTCGGCGGGCGCGCGCAGCGCCGTGGCGCAGAAGAAGAGGAAGATGAGCGCGGCCACCAGGGCGAGGAGCCGCTCGCGCGGCGCGCCGGCGCGCAGCACGCGCACCACGACGGCGGCGAACACCACGAGCAGCACGGGAGACACGAGCGCGAGCTGCCCGGCGAGCAGCGAGAGCTCGCGCTTCACCGCGGAGCCGCCGTCGTGCACGAGGCCGTGCGACGCCTGGAAGCGGAAGGACGCCCAGTCGTGCCCCGCGTTCCAGAGGACGGGCGGGAGGAGCAGCACGAGCGCCACGAGCGCGGCCAGCCATGGCCCCGGCGTGGCGAGCTGCCGCCGCAGTGAGGGCACGCTCAGGAACGCGAGGAGCACCGCCGCCGGGAGGAGCACGGCGTTGTACTTGGAGAGGAGCGCGCCCCCGAGCGCGACGCCGGCCGCGAGCCACCAGAGCGTGGCGCGCCGCCCGCCGGGCGGCGCGCTCACGGCGTGGTCGAGCGCGAGCAGCGTGGCGGCGACGAAGAAGAGCAGGGGCGCGTCGGGCGTGGCGAGGATGAGCCCCGCCGCGGCGAGCGGCATGCAGGCGACGATCGCCGCCGCGCGCACCCCCGCGTCGCCGTCCCCGAGCCGCCGCGCGAGCAGCACCGCGCACAGCGATGCGCCCCAGCCGCAGAGCACCGCGACGAGCCGGATCCCGAGCGGCGTGACGCCGAACAGCGCCGTGCCGGCGCGCACGGCGAGCGCGATCGCCGGAGGATGGTCGAAGTAGCCGCCGGCGAGATGGCGCGACCACTCCCAGTAATACGTCTCGTCGGGGGGCGGAGGGATCACCGCCGCCAACACGAGCCGCGCGAGCGCGGCGGCGGTCACGATCCCGAGCGCCACCCAGAACGAGCTCCGGCTGGCGGACGGCCGGACCTCGGGGGCGGCCATCGAGGTCACGGCGGCGATGCCCGCCGCGTGGAGGTCGCGAGCGCGACGAGCGCGAACACAACCCAGCTCCACACGATCCACGACACGCGCTGCGACGGCGCGAGCGTGACCAGCATGTTCCACGTCACCGCCGGGAGCGTCGCGGCGAGCGCGAGCCGCGAGCGTCCGGGATCGGGCGAGCGCCGCGCGATCACCTGTACGGCGTGGCGGCGGCGGGAGCGGATGGTGTTCTCGATCGCGGCGCCGAGCGACGCCGGCGTCATCGCGCGCCACCGCGGGATGCGGAGCACGCTCCACGCGACGGCGGTGCGCCCCCACCCGTGATTGTTGGAGCCCGCCACCAGCGCGAGATCGAGGCTGTCGGCGAGGCGGAGGATCAGCGCGCGATCGCGCTGTCCCTGCTCGATCCCGCGCGGCGCGCCATCGGAGAGCTCGATGGCGAGCACGCCCCGACGCCCCTGGGAATCGGCGGGGGGCACGGCGGAGAGATCCTCGGGGATCGTCTGCACGAACACCGGCTCCACCTGGCGCGCCGGGGAAAATTCCGGGTGCGCCTTCCGGACGTCCACGTAGATCCACTTCGCGTTCCGGTCGGTGGCGCCAAGGGCGTTGATGTGATCGTTGTTCTGGATGAACTCCAGTCCGCTCAGCGCGACCAGCCCGTCGCCGGCCCGGGGAGGATTGTGACGCATCGCCGCGAGGGCGCCCTCGAAGCTCCGGTGATCGGTGATGTACGCGACGTCGAAGCCCGCGGCGCGGTGCCAGGCGAGATTCGTCTCCGGGGAGAAGTCGGCGCGGCCATCGTGCGAGTAGTTCGTGTGGCTGTGCACATCCACGACGAGGGCATCCGGATCATCGAGCGCGATCGCCGCCATCGGGCGCGGCGCGAGGATGCCGACGCCGTAGAAGGCGATGAGCACGCCCAGCGCGCGGAGCGCCAGTCGCGCCTCGCGTCGCGCGCTCCCGCCGCGGCGCCGCCAGCGCACCACGCGCCACACCACGTACAGGAGGGCGAGCGTGGCGACGAGCGCGAGCGTCTGGCTCACCGACAGGAGGGTGAGGGCGTCCATGGTGTCGCACACCGGGGACAGGAACAGATAGGCCGCCGGGTGCACCAGGTGCGCGCGGGGCACATCGCGAAGTGTCTCGAGATCGCGCAGCGGAGCGACGGCGAACGGCCAGGCGACGAGCACGAGCACGGTGACGAGCACGGCGGCGCGGCACGCGGCGCGGCCGGCCGGAGCGAGCGGTGCCTTCAACGCCGCGCCATCGCGGACGAACCCACTACATTCATGATGAGCATTCAGGGATGATGGCGGCACGGCAGCGCGCGTGCCAGCCTCGGTCGAGGAGTCACCGATGAACCGTCTCGCCGACGAGAGCAGCCCGTATCTGTTGCAGCACGCCGGGAACCCCGTGGACTGGCATCCGTGGGGGCCGGAGGCGCTGGCACTCGCGCGGCGCGAGGACAAGCCGATCCTGCTCAGCATCGGCTACGCCGCGTGCCACTGGTGCCACGTGATGGCGCACGAGTCGTTCGAGCGTGACGAGACGGCGCGCCTGATGAACGAGCTGTTCGTGAACATCAAGGTGGACCGCGAGGAGCGGCCGGACATCGACGGCATCTACATGAGCGCCGTGCAGGCGATGACCGGACACGGCGGGTGGCCGCTCACGGTGTTCCTGACGCCGGACGGCGTGCCGTTCTACGGGGGCACGTACTTCCCGCCGGAAGACCGTCAGGGGATGCCGGCGTTCTCGCGCGTGCTGCGCTCGGTGGCGAGCGCGTATCGCGAGCGGCGCGCGGATGTGGAGCGCACGGCGGGCGACGTGCGGGCGATGTACGCGCGCGCCCAGGAGGCGACGCGGAGCACGGGGCCGCTCGGCCCGGAGCTGCTGGACCGCGCGTTCCGCGCGCTCGTGCAGCGGTACGACGAGCGGCACGGCGGCTTCGACGGGGCGCCGAAGTTCCCGCAGGCGATGGTGCTCGACTTCGCGCTGCGCCACTGGCGCCGCACCGGCGCGCCGGAGGGGCTGGCGATGGCGCTGCACTCCTTCCACGCGATGGCGCGCGGTGGGATCCACGATCAGGTGGGGGGCGGCTTCCACCGGTACGCCGTGGATGCGGTCTGGCTCGTGCCGCACTTCGAGAAGATGCTCTACGACAACGCGCTGCTGGCGCGCCTCGGGGCGCACCTGTTCCAGGCCACGCGCGACGACGAGACGCGCGCCGTCACGGAAGGGATCGTGGAGTGGGTGGCCCGCGAGATGACGTCGCCGGGGGGCGGCTTCTACTCATCGCTCGACGCGGACAGCGAGGGAGAGGAAGGGCGCTTCTACGTCTGGGAGGAGCGCGAGCTGGACGCGCTCCTCGGCCCGGACGCGGCGGCGGCGGAGGCGTACTGGGGGGTGACGCCGGCGGGGAACTTCGAGGGGCGAAACATCCTCCACGTGGCGTACGCCCCCGAGGAGGCGACCGCGCGCACCGGGCTCGAGCCGGAGGAGCTGGAGCGCACGATCGCCCGCGCGCGGCGCACGCTCCACGCCGCGCGCTCGGCGCGTCCCCACCCCGCCCGCGACGAGAAGGTGCTCGCCTCCTGGAACGGGCTCATGCTGCGCGCGGTGGCGGAATGCGCGCGCGCGTTCCGGCGCGACGACTTCCGCGCGCTCGCGCTGGCGAACGGGGAGTTCCTGTTCCGCGAGCTGGTGCGCGACGGGCGCGTGCTCCGCTCGTACGCCGCCGGGCAGGCGCGTCTCCCCGGCTACCTCGAGGACCACGCGGCGGTCGCCCTCGGCGCGATCGCGCTGTACGAGCTGACGTACGATACGGCGTGGCTCGAGCGCGCACGGGAGCTGGGACGGACGATGATCGAGTGGTTCTGGGACGACGCGGCAGGCGCGTTCTTCGACACCGCCCGCGACGCCGAGTCGCTGATCTCGCGCCCGCGGGAGGTGACGGACAACGCCACGCCGTCGGGGACGTCGCTGGCGGTGGAGCTGCTGCTCCGGCTCGCCGAGCTGTTTCAGGACGAGGAGGCTCGCCGGCGCGCCACCTGGGTGCTGGAGACGCTGGCGGAGCCGATGGCGCGCTGGCCGAGCGCGTTCGGGCACATGCTGGGGAACGCCGACCTCGCCGTGCACGGCGCGGTGGAGGTGGCGCTGGTAGGGGACCCGTCGGCGCACGACTTCCGCGCGCTCGACCACGAGGTCTCGTGGCACTATCTCCCGGCGCTCGCCCTCGCGGGGGGAAAGCCCGGTGCCGCGAACGGGATCGCGCTCCTGGCGGAGCGCCCGATGCGCGACGGGCACGCGACGGCGTACGTGTGCCGGCAGTACGCGTGCGATGCGCCGGCCACCGAACCGGCCGTGCTGGCGGAGCAGCTGGAGCGGGCGGCGGGGGCGCCGGTGGTCGGAGAACCGCCGCCGAAGGTCGACTAGCGCAGCGGCGCTCGCGGTGCTCGGAGCATCCCGGCGGGCCTCATCCGCCTGTTGCTGGTCAGGGCTCCGTCACCGCGATCGACTCATCCGAAACCCTCCGTGATGGCGCAATGCCAGATAGATGCACGACGGCTCGCGCGGTCGCAGTCGTCGCGCGACGAGGCAACCGTATCGAAGCAGTTGAGCTATAGGCGCACGCCTATCGTCACCACGGGTACGACTGGCACACCTCCCCCCATCTTGTGCAGACGGAGCTCCCCGAACAGGGAGTGGCTGGTGCGTCGATAGCGCAGGCCGACGCCGACGTTTCCACCGCCGAGCGCATGGCGGCCGATACCGTACAGCCCTGCGCCTGCGATCACATAAGGGCTCGCGGCCGCACTGGGGGAACCATACAAGACGAGACTCCCAGTGAGTCCCGCTGGATCTCCCTTTCGCCAATCGAGCAGCATCCCGTCCACACGCGCCGTGATTCGGCCCACCCTCTCCAGTGATTGCTCGGCGGAGAGGGTGAGCTGAAGGCCAGTGTGATCGGTGGCACGGGCATGGGCAACCGCCGTACCGACGCCGATCCCGATCGTGAGTGCTCGCTGCGCATCCAGGCGGGCAGCACTAACGATCGAAAGTGTGATGGCGCACGCAAGGTTGCGGAGCGCGAGAGGCCGCATGACGCTCACCTCGGCTCGGGAGAGATTCACTCGATGCCGACAACAGGGTGGCGGAGCCGCCCGTCGCTCGTGGAGGTGGGCTGACGCAAGGCTACTCCTCGTGGCTGGTGCCACGCCAGGCTAGGCGTGTGTGTCCGTCAAGGGGCGGTTCATACCTCTCGAAACAACGAGAATGACCTAACTATTAACACTGCAAGACATGCGCCTGCGGATCACCCGATCAGAGATCGCCGCAGCTCATCACGATGGAGTGGCAGGCGAGGCACACGAGCTTGCACTTGATCCACGCCGTGTGGTCGGAGCCGCAGACATCGCACTGTGGGGTGGAGGGGCCGCGCGGCGCGGCGGCATCGCCTGACGAGAGCGCCGGAGATTCCGGCGTGCCGGCGGGTGCACCGGCGGAGGCGCCATCCCTCCCGTCCCCCGGCGCTCGATCCACGGTCACCCTCCGGTCACGAGCCACCAGACGCCGACCCCCACGCTGAGGGCGCCGGCGAGCGAGACCGTCGCGCGATGGATGCGCAGCGATGCGAAGGTGGTGGTCGAGAGCAGCCAGCCGGCGGCGGCCCCGAAGAGCGCCATCGAGATGATCGTGCCGATGCCGAAGGCGGCGAGGAAGAGGAGCGCCGCGCGGGCGGAGTCGGCGACCGCCACCGGCAGCGCCACCACGAGTGCGCCGGTGCCCGCGAGCCCGTGCAGCATGCCGATGCCGAGCAGCGCGCGATGATCGTGGTCGTGCCCGGGGTGGCGCAGGTGCGAGTGGACGTGCCAGTGCTCGT
>CAMLEQ010000189.1 GCA_946479015.1 uncultured Gemmatimonadota bacterium
CGATCTTCCCGCGCTACGAAACGGAGAACGCGGCCCAGATCCCCACGTCGTTCGGTGGGCTGGTGTTCATGATGTCGTCGGTGGCGCTGGTGGGGGGCGTGGTGATTCTGGAGGCGCGCCCGGTGTACATCTACCTCGGCTCGCGCGCGCTCGGCACGCCGAAGGATCCGGGGGCGATGATGGCGGGGTTCGGGGCCGCCGCGCTCCTCTGTCTGGTGGCCACCTTCCTGCCGCTGCACGTGGCGCAGCGGCGGCTGGAGCGACTCGAGCTCTGACCGGAGGCGCCGGCCGCCCTCAGGCGGCCAGCGTGCTCCCGCAGGCGGCGCAGAAGCGGGCGCCCGCCTCGGTCACCTCGGCGCCGCACCGCCCGCACCGTCCCGCCAGCCAGCGGCCGCACGAGGAGCAGTAGAGGGCGTCGTGCTCCGGACGCGGGCCGCACTGCGCGCACGAGGAGTGGCGCGCGCGGTACGCGAGCACCACCGCCTCCACCTCGTCGTCCGGTACTGCGGCGGCATCCTCGGCGCGCATCGCCGCGAGCGCCTCGCGCGTGTACGTGGCGCGCAGCGCGGCGTAGTCCTGGTCCGAGAGCTTTCCCGTCTCGCGGTCGAACTCCACCTCGCGCAGCGCCTCCACCGCGCGCCGCGCCGCGCTCTGCTCCGCGGCGGTGCGTGGCGCGGCGGCCGGGGGCGCCACGGGCGCCCCCGGCTCCTGGAAGAGCGGCCAGAGCACGAACCCGAGCGCGATGAGCGCGAGGATGGTCCCGACGATCAGCGTGGTCATTGGTCGTCGCGCCGGAGCATCGCCCGGAGTCTCGCCATCTCCTCCGGCGTGGCGTTCACCGGAATCTCTTCGACGGGGGACGGCGCCGCCGCCGGACGCTGCCACCGCCGCAGCAGCGCGAGCACGAGCGCCGTGCCGCCGCCGAGCGCCGCGAACGGCATCAGGTAGCCAGCGAGGTTGAACCCCTCCTTCTTCGGCTCCATGAGCACGCGCTGGCCGTACGTCCCGACGAACGCGTCCAGGATCTCCTGCGCCGAGTAGCCGCCGGCCACGAGCGCCATCACGTCCTGGTGCATCTTCGGCGACACCTGGCAGGTGAAGTCCGTGGTGCGGCAGGTGTACACGTCGAGATTGCACCCGCACTGACAGTGGATGCGGTGCTCCAGCTCGTCGCGCTGCGCCGCCGTCATGGACGGCGCGGCCGACTTCGCGGGGCGCTGCACGGGCTTGTAGCGGTCGTCGTCCATGGGCATGTTCGTCGCGCCCACGCGCTGCGCGCCCTGCTGCGCGGCGCTCTGCCGCGGGAGCATGGCGGTCACCGCTCCGGCGGCGAGCACGCCGAGGAAGCGGCGGCGGTCCATCTCGCTCACGTCGCCTCCTCCTTCGCCGGCTCGAGCACGGCGGCGTAGCCGGCCTGCGGCTTCCGCCGCTCCGCCTGCGGCCACATCACGATCAGGCCGCCGATGGCCATGATCATCCCGCCGTACCAGACCCACCACACGAGCGGGTTGAAGGTGATGCGCATCTCGGCCGTGTCCTCGCCGGTCACGCCGGCGAGCACCACGTAGACGTCCTGGCGCAGCCCCCCGAGGATCCCCACCTCGGTGGAGGGCTGGAAGGTCGGCACGCCGCGGCTGTCCACGTGCTGCCGCTTCTCGCTCTTGATCACGTCCACCCGCTTGCCGTTCCGCCACGCCTCGAGGAGCACGGCCGTGGTGTGCCGGTTGAGCTCATCGTAGCGGGAGACGCCCTGGCTCACGAAGCGCCAGTGGTCGCCGTACGGGTCGATGGCCTCGTACGACTGGCCGCCGCGCAGCGTGACGTCGAACTCCTTCTTGAACGCGAGGCCGGCGAACGCCGCGAACAGCACCACCACGCCCACGTGCACGATGTAGCCGCCGTAGCGGCGGCGGTTCCGCGCCACCAGGCGGACGAGGGCCACGAGCCAGCTCTCGCCGTACATGCGCCGCCGCGCGCCCACCCCCTTCCGGAACTCCTGGAGGATGGTCGTGAGCACGAACGCCGCGAGCGCGTAGGCGATCACCGCGTGCACGTCGCGCATCCCCATCGCGACGAGCAACGCGCCGACCACCACCAGCGCCACCAGCGGGCCGGTGAACTGCCGCTTGAGGTTGGCGGTGGACGCGCGCCGCCAGGCGATGAGCGGTCCGATCCCGGTGAGGGCGAGCAGCCCCAGCCCGAGCGGGATGTTCACCTGATTGAAGAACGGCGGGCCGACGGTGATCTTGTTGTTCGTCACCGCCTCGCTGAGGATGGGGAAGAGCGTCCCCCACAGCACGGAGAAGGCGATCCCGACGAGCAGCAGGTTGTTGAAGAGGAAGCTCGCCTCGCGGCTCACCATGCTCTCCAGCTCCGCCTTCGCCTTGAGGTCGTCCAGCCGCGTGGCCACCAGGTACGCGGTGACGGCGATCGCCAGGATCAGGAAGCCGCCGAACCAGTAGCCCACCGAGGACTGCGCGAAGGCGTGCACGCTCGAGATCACGCCGCTCCGGGTGATGAACGTCCCCAGAATGGAGAGCAGGAACGCGGACACCACCAGCGTCACGTTCCACTTCCGGAGCATCCCGCGCTTCTCCTGCACCATGATCGAGTGCAGGAAGGCCGTGTTCACGAGCCAGGGGAGGAAGGAGGCGTTCTCCACCGGATCCCATGCCCAGTAGCCGCCCCACCCCAGCTCCACGTACGCCCACCACATCCCGATGATGATCCCGACGGTGTTGAAGAACCAGGAGATCAACGCCCAGCGCCGCACGGGGGTGAGCCACTCGTTGTCGAGGCGTCGCGTGATGAGCGCGCCGACGGCGTACGCGAAGGGGATCGCGGTGGCGATGTAGCCCAGGTACAGGTTGGGCGGATGCGCGGCCATCCCCGGATTCTGGAGCTGGGGGTTCATCCCGCGCCCATCGGGGGGGATCCAGTCCAGCCGCGCGTACGGGTTCGCGCCGAAGCAGAGCACGAGGATGAAGAAGAGCGCGATCGCGGAGAGCGTGGGCACCACCCACGGCATCAGCTCGCGATTCGACTTCCGCCCCGTGTACACGGCGATGGCCGAGTAGATGGAGAGGATGAGCGCCCAGAACAGGAGCGATCCCGCCTGGCCGGCCCAGAACGCGGTGATCTTGTAGGCCTTGGGCAGGTTCGCGCTCGTGAACGAGGCGACGAAGCGGAAGGAGAAGTCGGAGGTGAGGAGCGCCGTCCAGAGCCCGAGGGAGGCGAGGACGATGAAAGCGCAGGTCGCGTAGAGCGCGCGCCGGGCGCTGGCCACCAACTCGGGGCGGCGCGTGGCCGCCCCCGCGAATCCCGCCGTCGTTCCCCAGGCCGCCATGAGGAGCGCGACCCAGAGCGACAGCTCGCCGATGAGGATCATGTGCGGGCCGCGCTCGCGGCGCCCGCGCGATAACCCGGGGTGCTGCGGTACTTCTCCGGCGCGTTCTCGTAGCGCGACGCGCACTTCGCGAGCACCGTGGTGGCGCGGAAGGTGCCATCGCGGGCGAGCCGCCCCTCGAGCACCACGTCCACGCCGTCGGTGAAGGTGTCCGGCGGCAGCCCGTGATAGCTCACCGGGAACTGCCGCGCGCCATCGGTGACCTTGAAGGTGAGGTCGGTGCCGCCGGCGGAGCGCACGATCGAGCCGGGCACTACCTTCGCGCCCACCTTCACCCCGGTGCCGTAGAACGACGGATCCGACGCCACTTTCGTCGCCAGCTCGGTGGGCGTCAGGTAGTAGACTCCCGTCTGCTTGATCGAGCTCGCCATGAGATAGCCGGATGTGCCCAGCACGAGGGCGCCGCCGATCAGGAACTTGCTTCGTGCTTTCATGTCCTTCCGCCTCCGCGGCCGTGGGCCGCGTCTATTGCTTCGCCTGCGAGTGGGCCGCCTCGCGCCGCACGCTCGCCATGATGGCCTCGAGCTCCGCCTCGGCCTGCGCGCGCTCCTCGGCGGTCCACGCGGTGGTGCTGCGGCTCAGCTCGCGCACGCGCTCCAGCATCTGATTCACCAGCGTGCGCAACACTTCGTTCGACCGGCGCTCGCCCGCCGTGCCGGCACCGGCCGGCGGATTGCTCGCGGATTCGCCCATGCGGGTCTCGGGTTGGAGGGAGCTCTCGTACCGGCAGCGGCACGCCACAGCACGAGAATATAGACCGCCGCGCGCGCCCCGAGTAGGGCGCGCCCGGTGCACTGCGCTCACCGCGTGTGGTCGAGCGCCACCGCGGCCGCCGCGGCGCCGGCCGCGTCCCACGCGAGGTCCTTCGCGCTGAAGTCCCCCTCCACATGCCGATCGTGCACCTCCTTTGCCGCGCCCGCCGCGAGCGTGATCCCCGCCGCGGCGCCGAGCGCGGTCCCGTGCTCCACGCGCGCCGCGCGCAGCGCGCCGTAGCTCACGCTCTCGATGAACGCCGACATGAAGAAATGCTTCACCTTGTCCGGCGCGAGCCACCGGTCGCTCCCGGAGTGCCCCGGGTGCAGCGACAGCGCGAACACGAGCGCGAGCGCGCGCATCAGGCGCTCCGCCGCGCGGCGGCCGCGTCCCGCGACACACCCAGCGCCGACAGCTCCTCGCCGAGCAGCGCGAGCGCGCGATCGAGCAGCACCCGGTGCGCGGGAGCGTTCACCCAACTGCTCGCCCCGGAGGGGTGCGGCAGCGGGATCGCGCGCGACGTGCCGCCCGCGTGATGCACCTCGTGCACGCGCCCCACGAGCTCGTCGAGGGGTCGCGGCTCGAGGAACCGGTCGATCGCCAGCCGTCCCACCGGGATCAGCAGCGCCGGCTTGATCAGCGTCAGCTCCGACTCGAGCCACCCACTGCACATCTCGCGCTCGTGCGGCGAGGGGACGCGGTCTCCCCGGCCGCTCGGGCTCGGCCCGGGATAGCAGCGCGTGACGGCGGCGATGTACACGCGCTCGCGGAAGGTGCCCTCGTCCACGCCGGCGCGCTCGAGCCAACGGAAGAGCGTCTTCCCCGCGCGGCCGGCGAAGGCGCGGTGGCCGCCCACCTCCACCTTCCCCGGCGCCTGCCCCACGAGCATCGCGCGCGGGGCGCGCGCCTCCGAGAGGATGGGGCGCACCGCGGGATCGGCGTGCCCGCAGCGCCGGCACGCCGCGAGCGCGGCGCAGTGCGCCTCGAGCAGCAGGGGGAGGTCGCGGCGCATCACCCCTCGTCCCTCGCCCACGCCAGCGCGGCGCGGACCGCGCGCTCCCAGCCGCGCGCGCCGGCGCGCGCCGCCTCGGCGCCCGGGCCCGGCTCGAAGCGCGCGAACTCGCGCGTGGCGAGGACCGCCTCCGCGCTCCCCCACACCCCGCCGGCGAGCCCCGCGAGCGCGGCCGCCCCGAGCGCCGTCGTCTCGATCACCGCGGGGCGCTCCACCGGCACCCCGAGCACATCCGCCTGAAACTGCATGAGCCAGTCGTTCTCCGTCGCGCCGCCGTCCACGCGCAGCCGCTCGAACGCGGCCCCGCTCCGCGCGCGCATGAGGTCGAGCACCTCGGACGTGGCGTACGCCATCGCCTCCAGGGCGGCGCGCGCCAGGTGCGCCCTCGTGGTGCCGCGCGTGATGCCCACGATCGTCCCGCGCGCCTCGGGCTCCCAGTGCGGCGCGCCGAGCCCCACGAGCGCCGGCACGAAGTACACGCCGCCGGTGTCGGGGATCCCGCGCGCCAGCGCCTCCGTCTCCCGCGCCTCGCGCACGATGCCGAGCCCGTCGCGCAGCCACTGCACCGCGGCGCCGGCGATGAAGATCGCCCCCTCCAGCGCATACGCCGGCTTCCCGTCGCAGTCGCAGGCGACGGTGGCCAGCAGCCCGCCCCCGGCCGCCGCGCGCGCGCGCCCGGTGTTCAGCAGCAGGAAGGCGCCGGTGCCGTACGTGTTCTTCCCCTCCCCCACCCGCCAGCACCCCTGCCCGAAGAGCGCCGCCTGCTGGTCGCCGGCGATGCCGAGGATGGGGATGCTCCGCCCGAACAGCGCCGGGTCCGTGACACCGAAGTCGCCGCTCGACGGCCGGACCTCGGGGAGCACCGTCTCGGGGACGCCGAACAGCCGGCAGAGCTCCCCGCTCCAGCGCATCTCGTCGATGTCGAACAGCATCGTGCGCGACGCGTTCGTGGGCTCGGTGGCGTGCACGCGCCCGCCGGTGAGCGTCCACACCAGCCAACTGTCCACGGTGCCCGCGAGCAGCTCGCCCCGCGCCGCGCGCGCCGCCACGCCGGGGCGGGCGAGCATCCACTCCAGCTTGGTCGCCGAGAAGTACGGATCCACCACCAGCCCGGTGCGCGCGGCGATCGCGTCGCGCTCGGGCGCCAGCGCCTCGCACCGCGCCGCCGTGCGCCGGTCCTGCCACACGATGGCGCGTCCCACCGGCTCCCCGGTGGCGCGCTCCCAGAGCACCACCGTCTCGCGCTGGTTGGTGATCCCGATGGCGTCGGGGTGCACGCCGGCGCGCGCGATCGCCTCGCGCGCCGCCTCGATGGTGCAGCCGATGAGGTCGCGCGGGTCGTGCTCCACCCACCCCGGCGCCGGGAAGTGCTGCGGAATCTCGCGGTAGCCGCGCCCCACCACCCGCCCGTTCGCGCCCACCACGAGGCAGGTGGTGCCGGTGGTGCCCTGATCGATCGCGAGGACGTGTCTCACGGGTCGTGGAAGCGATAGGGTGGACGGTGCACGCCGCGATCGCTCACGATGGCCGTGATGAGCGCGGCGGGGGTGACATCGAAGGCGGGGTTCTCCACCGCCACGCCCTCGGGGACGGTGGTCCGCCCCATTCCGCGCGCGATCTCGTCGCGCCCGCGGCGCTCGATGACGATCGCCTCGCCGCTCGGGAGCGACGGATCGAAGGTGGAGGACGGCGCGGCGACGTAGAACGGGATGCCGTGGTGCGCGGCGAGCACCGCGAGCGCGTAGGTGCCGATCTTGTTCGCCGCATCGCCGTTGGCGGCGATCCGGTCCGCGCCCACGAGCACGAGGTCCACGCGGCCGGCGCGCATGAGGCTCGCGGCGGCGACGTCGGCGATCACGCGCACGGGGATCCCGGCGCGCGCGAGCTCCCACGCGGTGAGCCGGCTCCCCTGGAGGAGGGGGCGCGTCTCGTCCGCCCACACCTCCACGCGGCGCCCGTGCTCGGCGGCGAGATACACCGGCGCGAGCGCGGTGCCGATGCCGCTGGTGGCGAGCGCGCCGGCGTTGCAGTGAGTGAGCACGCGCGCGCCGTCCGGCACGAGCGCGAGCCCGTGCTCGCCGATGCGGCGGCACATGG